>JAUXIQ010000284.1 GCA_030620925.1 Nitrospinota bacterium | reverse complement strand
TGGTCAAGTTCATAGAAGGGGAGGAGATTTTCTGTACCTCGACGTGCCCCTGCCGGCATCGCAAGAACATGGATGATGACCACCACGATTGCGAATATTCCACACGCAACTGTCTACACTTCGGCCGCCTCGCACAGTACATGATAGAGCAGGGGATGGGTGAGGAGATCACCCGCGAGCGGGCAAGGGAAATTCTGCAAGAGGCTGCAGATGAGGGGCTGGTGCACGGAATGTCCAACGCCATGATGGGGGTGGATACCATCTGCAACTGCTGTTCGTGCTGTTGTCTCTTCTTCGAATCGCAGAAAGTGCTCCAGCTGGGCGGGCTCCAGTCGTCCAACTACTTCGTCGAGATAGATGAAGAGACCTGCACGGGCTGCGAGCTCTGCGTGGAGCGCTGCCCGGCGGACGCGCTGGAAATGGTGGACGATGTATCCACGCTGAAGAGCGAATCCCTCTGCCTGGGCTGCGGCGTCTGCGTCTATAAATGCCCCTCGGAATCGATGGGCCTCGTTAAGAGAGAGCAGGAGCAGTACGTTCCTGAGAGAATGCGTGAAGGGGCAATCTTCATGCTGAAACAGGACGGTAACGAACTGCCCGTAAGATAAGGACACTATATAAGTTTAAGGAGGAAAGAAGAATGGTTGAATGGACACCCGATTCGTTGGCGAAAAGAGTCATGGACTACGTTCTGTTGATGGGCGCCCGTACCGCTGGGATCGCTACCCTGCAAACGCTGGAAGGGGGGCCTCCTTCCACGGACCTGACCTACGTCTTGCCGGAGGCCAAGTCCGCCGTCAGCTTTACAGTGCCTATCGCTCAGTCTGTAATAGATCCTTATCTATCCAAGGAAGACAGAGACTCCCAGGAAAGCGAAGCCCGTCGCGCCAACCTGATATCTTCGGGCATCGCTTCTTCGCTTGAGAACTATCTCGAGTACAGCGGATTCAAATCCGAAGCCATCAAGGCCAACCTGGTCTACCGTGATACTGATTCTGGTGAGGAACAACTGGGCAGGAATCCTATGATACCCGACATCTCCCATCGTTACCTTGCAGCCCGTTCAGGAGCCGGCTTCTTCGGTCTCTCGGGCAACATTTTAACTAATGAAGATGGTGCGGCGGTCATATTGGGCACCTGCGTCACCTCGGCGGAACTGACACCCACCGAGCCCATACCACCGGAGGAGAACTACTGCGACGATTGGGGCCTCTGCCTGAACTCCTGCTTCTCGGGAATGATGGACGAAGAGGAGAAGACCACCGTCATCATAGGGGATATTCCCTTTTCCTATTCCAAGCGCCGGGAATATATGCGCTGCGGATTTGTCTGCGGCGGTATGAGTGGTCTCCATCCCGACGGAAAATGGTCGACCTGGTCTCCCGGACGCTATGAGCTTCCCGAGGAAGATGAAGCCTTTATTCCTCTGATTCGAAGCACCATCAAGTCTTATTACAAGAGGCCGGAAATGAGTGGTGGTGCTTACAACGTGTTGATAAACAGCAAGCTTTACACCACCTGCGCCAACTGTCAGCTCCTCTGCCATCCCGACAAGAAGACGCGTGCGGAGCGCTACAAGATGCTAACCACTAATGGCGTGATCATCCAACATCCTGATGGTTCTCTGGAACGCGTTACCCCCGAAAAAGCAGAAGAGCATGTCGCCGCCATGGATGAGGAGACTCGCGCCCTTTACATGTAAATAACTATTCAATAAATAATCGATATAGGGGGAAGCTGATTATGACTGAATGGACACCTGATACGTTGTCAGGGAGGGTTATAGAGTTCGTTGAATTAATGGGCGCTTCATCGGTGGGGATAGCTACTCTGGAGACTCTGGAAGGGGGACCCCCTTCAACTGATTTGACTTATGTCCTGCCGGAAGCCAGGTCAGCAATCAGCTTCGCTGTTCCTCTTGACCAGTCCACCGTAGTGCCTTTTCTGTCGAAACAGGATAGAATGCCCATGGAGTCCGACAACAGGCGCGCCAACCTGATGGCCCAGGGTATCGCCGTTGCGCTTGAACATTACCTGGACCATAACGGGTTTAAATCGAAAGCGCTCCTGGTCAACGAGGACTACCGGGAAGAAGCAGAGCGAGGCAAAAACTCCATGCTTCCGTACATCTCCCATCGCTATCTGGCGGCCCGTTCAGGGGTGGGCAGCTTCGGACTCTCCGGCAACATCTTGACTAAAGAAAACGGAGCCGGCATTATCTTATGCGGCTGCGTCACTTCAGCAGAACTTATCCCTACCGAACCGGTACCCCCGGAGGATAACTACTGCGACAGTTGCGGACTCTGCATGAACTCCTGTCTCTCGAACATGATGGATAAGGAAGAAAAGACCACCATCATCATGGGAGATTTACCTTTCTCCTATTCCAAGCGCCGTGAAATATTACGTTGCGGATTTGTCTGCGGCGGCTCTTCCGGGCTCCACCCTGACGGCAAGTGGTCTACCTGGTCCCCCGGCCGATTCGAGATGCCCGAAGAGAACGAGAAGTTTCTCGACTTGATGCGTAAAAGCATCAGGGCTTACTACAAAAGACCCGAAATGGAAGGGGGCGCCTACAACATCCTCATGCACAAAAAGTTGTACACGACTTGCGGCAACTGTCAATTCCTGTGCGTTCCCGACAAGAAGGAACGAGCGGAGCGCTTCAAGGAGTTGACCACAAACGGCGTGATCATCCAGAATCCGGACGGTACATTGGAGCGAGTTTCCCCGGAAAAAGCCGAAGAGCACATCGCCGTCATGGACGAAGAGACTCGCGCCCTTTACATGTAGATGGCATTTAGTTATCGATGGATATAAGAGGAGGTTGATTATGGTTGAATGGACACCCGATTCAATGGCGGAAAAGGTAATGGAGTTCGCCCAGTTGCTGGGCGCGTCTTCGGTAGGAATCGCCACGCTTCAGACGCTCGAGGGCGGTCCCCCTTCTGCGGACATAACCTACGTCATGCCCGAAGCGAAGTCGGCCATCAGCTTTGCGGTGGCCCTGGATCAGTCCCTGATAGAACCCTATCTGAAGAAAGAGGAAAGGCGATCTCACGAGGATAACAATTTCCGGGTTAATACTCAGGCCGCCGGTATCGGATGCGCGCTTGAGAATTTTCTGGAACACCACGGGTTCAAATCGAAAGCGGTCAAGGTCAACGAGGTCTACCGCGAAGAAGCGGAGCGCGGTAAGTATTCCATGATGCCCGATATCTCGCTTCGCTACCTGGCGGCCCGTTCAGGCGCGGCGTTTTTCGGCCTGTCGGGTAACGTATTAACCAAAAACGAGGGTGCGGCGGTCATACTGGGCGCATGCGTTACTTCGGCGGAGCTGACCCCCACCGGGCCCACACCGCCGGAGGAGAACTACTGTGACAACTGCGGCCTTTGCCTCAACTCCTGTCTGTCGGGCATGATGGACAAAGAAGAAAAGACCGATATCGTAATCGGCGATATACCCTTCACTTACTCCAAGCGACGCGAATATATGCGCTGTGAATTCGTATGCGGCGGCATGAGCGGGCTTCATCCGGAAGGGAAGTGGTCCACCTGGTCCCCGGGCCGCTACGAAATCCCCGAGAAGGACGAGGAGTTTTTGGATTTGATGCGGAAAGGCATCAAGGCATATAACAAAAGGCCGGACATGGGCGGCGGCACATACCACATCTTGATGAAGAAAAAACTCTACCTCACCTGCGGCAACTGCCAGCTCCTCTGCCATCCCGACAAGAAAAAGCGGGCTGAGCGGTTCAAAACGTTGACCACAAAC
>JAUXIQ010000003.1 GCA_030620925.1 Nitrospinota bacterium | reverse complement strand
GCCGCTCTGCGCCAGCATGGCGCCGAAGACCTTGTCGTCACTGGCGAGAGAAGCCGAATGGGAAGATGCGGCCCTGGCCCCGGCTTTCGACATCGCCGATTTGAGCACCACCACGGGTTTAACCCTGGTGACGCTTCTCAGCGCCTCGAAAAATTTCGCCCCCTGCTTGGTGCCTTCCATGTGCATGAGAATGACCCTGGTGCCCTCATCCTGCCCCAGGTAGAAGAGTATCTCGTGGTCGGCGACGTCGCACTTGTTGCCCAACCCCGCCACCTTGCGAAACCCGAACTCCTGGCTGGATACGATCCATTCCATCATCATCCCCGCGAACATCCCCGTCTGCGAGATGAAGGATATTTCCCCCGACTTGACCTCATCCAGGGGGACGAAAGTGCTGGTGAACCCGTAAGAAGGGTTCAGTATGCCCGTGGTGTTGGGCCCCACGATCCGGATGCCGCCCCTGCGGGCCGTTTCCAGCACCTCCCGCTGGTATGCCTGCCCCTCGGGACCCGCCTCGTCGAAACCGGAGGCGACGATCACCACGTTCTTAACGCCCTTGCGCTCACAATCCCGCATCACACCGGGCACCACGTGCGAAGGAACGGCCATGACCACCACGTCGATGCCGTCGGGCACGTCCACGACGGACGGGTAGGCCTTGAACCCCTGCACCTCGGGGGCGGTGGGGTTGATAGGGTAAATTACGCCCGGAAAGTTCAAGTTTATGAGGTTCTTCACCACCTGGTAGCCGAACTTGACCGGGTTGGCCGATGCGCCCACAACCGCCACGCTTTCGGGATGGAAGTACAGGTCGATCCGCTCCAATTCCTCTCTGGATAGGCTCATAGAAACCGTTCCCCTCCTTTTCTCGTTTTCAACGCCATTTTATTAGCCGACCGCGAAGCCTTTATCCGCAAGCTCTGCCGCCTCTTTAACCTTGACAAACAGCAGTTTCGAGATAATATTAAATTAGTTTATTTATATTACCGAAAGTAAGTTTGAGGCCGTTGAAAAGGCAATAATACGTCATTATCCAGGAATAATCAAATGCCGCATTACGAAGTGCTGGGGCTGGAGCTGGAGCTTGCCGACGGGCAGGTTCAGGGCAGAGCCACTGGCACCATGGGCTCCCTGCTGAACGGCTACCTGTCGCTGTTTTTGCAGGGGCTGAATAAAAACCGGGTGATAGCGACCAAAGGGGGAGGCAACGTCTACACCCTCTACCAGCCTCCCATACCCAGCGAAGCCGCGGTGGCGGACCTCACCCGCAAGCTGATGAGGACTTTTACCAAGACTCTCTACCCCTCCACCTGCACCCTCCAGACCACCAACCGCTGCCAGGCAAAGTGCGTCCATTGCAGCGCCGCTTTAAATATGTCCCGCAAAGACAAAAAGGAGCTGACCACCGAAGAGTTCAAAAACCTGGTGGACCAGGCGCTGGACCTGGGGGTGGTCAACGTAACGCTGAGCGGCGGCGAGCCGCTGATGCGGAAAGATATCCTGGAGATAATCTCCCACGTGGACCCTGCCCGGGCCAACTGCATGATGTTCACCAACGGCATGGGCCTCACCAGGGAAATGGCCCGCGACCTGAACGAGGCGGGCATCTTCTCGGTTATGGTCAGCCTGGACAGCCCCCAGGAAGAGGAACACGATTCCATGAGGCGCTGCCCCGGCCTGTTCAAGAAGGCCGTGGAGGGGATGCGCAACCTCCTGGAAGAAGGCGTCCTGGTGGGCATATCCACTTACGCCAGCCATGAAAACCTGAAAGAAGGCAAACTACAGAAAATGATGGAGCTGGGCAAGGAAATCGGCGTCCACGAGCTGACCATATTCGATACCGTGCCCACCGGCGAGTACCTGCACAACTGCGACTGTATCCTCGACCAGGATGAGAAGAACGAAGTCCGCAGTCTCACCGAAAAGTGGCGGGAAGACCCCGATTACCCCCAGTGTATCTCCCAGGCCTGGGTTAACAGCCCCCAGGGCTCGGGCTGCTTCGCGGCCAACGAACAGTTCTACATGACCGCCTGGGGAGACATCGGCCCCTGCGATTTCACACCCCTCTCCTTCGGCAGCATAAGGGAGGAGCCGCTGGCAGCAATCTGGCAGAGGATGCTCTCCCACTCCGCTTACAAAGACGCCCACGGCCAGTGCAGGATGCAAGACCCCCTGTTCAGAAAACAGTATATCGATGCCATACCCCAGGGCACACCCCTGCCTATCGAGGTATGGAAAAATCCCCACGCCTTTGATCCGCCGCCTGATGGCGGCTTCAAACCTTCGGGTAAGAGCAAAAAGACCGCCTTCGACCTCTCTCTGAACAAAGTCGGGGTATGATTCAAGACAGGTGATGTATAATTACCTGTCGCGGCCTGCTCGTTCTTTACTGTTTTTCCCACGTGGGGTATCAGGGCATGAAAATCCTCGACCGATACATCTTCAGAGAGCTGTTCTCCCTTCTCGGAATACTGCTGCTGGTGTTCACCTTCGTGATCTCCCTCTGGCGCATCCCCTTTTTCAGCGAGCTGGTGTTCCTGGGTGTCCCGGTGTCCGAAGTGCTCAAGCTGATGGGATACATGGCGCTTCCCCTGATGACCCTCTCCATCCCACCCGCCATCCTTGCAGCGGCGGCGATGACTTACAGCAGGTTCTCATCAGACGGTGAGATAACCGCCATGAAAGCGGCCGGCCAGAGCCTCTATAAACTCCTGGTCCCTCCGCTGCTCCTGGGAAGCATGGCTCTGGCAGTGATGTTCTATCTGGCCCTTTTCGCCGAGCCGTGGGGTGCCAACGCCTTCCGTAGTGAGGCGTTCAGGATAATAAGCTCGAACATCAGCCTGAAACTCAAAGAGGGCGCTTTCATTAAAGATTTCGACCAGTTCGTCATCTACTTGGAGGAGATACCGCCCGCTTCCAGCACCTTGAAGGGGATAATGATCGTCGATTACAGGGGAGGAAAGACCCCCCGGGCCATCTTCGCCCGCGAGGGCTACCTGTTGAGAGACCCGGAGGCATTCAAGATAACCTTGAAGCTGAAAGACGGCAGCATTCACAGCCCGTCAGACGACGGGAGGAAGTATAACCTTCTCACCTTCTCCCAAAACGACCTTTCCCTGGACGTAAACAAGGCCCTGACCTCCACTAAAAGGAGGCTGGAGAGGAAGAAGAAGTTAGACGTCATCAAACTCAGGGAAAAGTTAAAAACCTTGAGCAGCGACCACCGACTCTACTACCCTATGCTCATGGAATATCATGAAATGTTTGCAGCGCCTTTCGCCGTTCTCCTCTTCGCCCTCATCGGAGCCACCGTGGGTATCCGCAACCGGAGGCTGAAAAGATCGGGTGGGTTCGTGGTGAGCATAGTAATAGCTTTCCTCTACTACACCATCCTCACGGTGGGAAAGGGACTGGGCGATGAAAACGTCCTGCCTCCCCTGCTGGCGGCGTGGCTGCCGAACATCATACTCTGCGGTTACTGCCTCTTCTCCATACCCCGCGTGAACAGGGAAACGTCCATCGGGTTGGGAGACCTGATCGTCGGTTTCATAAAGATACGCTCGCAACGATCGCAGGGCGGGAAGGATTGAGGATTTGAATACGCTGAACAGGTACAATCTCAAAGAGTTCTTCCGTCTCACGGGGCTGGTATTGGCCTGTCTGGTGGGCGTCTATCTGATAGTGGAATTTTTCGAGCGCATAGACGATTTTGTGGAACACCACTCCTCGATAACCAACGCCCTGCTCTACTTTCTATACAAGCTGCCTCTCATTATTTACCAGATAACGCCCGTGGCCATCCTGTTCCCCACCATCCTGCTCATGAACCAGTTGATCCGCACCGGAGAGCTGATAGCCATCAGAACCTGCGGCATAAGCCTGTTGCGGATGACGGCGCCCCTCATTGTCGTGAGCCTGCTGGTGAGTGCATTCGTTTTCACATGGGGGGAATTCGTGGTGGGTCAGTCACTGAAGCAGATGGATTACGTATACAAGACGAAGATCACAGGCCAAAGCTCCAACATATACCAGCAATACAACATATGGGTTAAAACCGGGCGCGAAGAAATATGGAACATTTCAAGATTTCAACCCGCTGAGATGAAGATGCTGAAAGTGGTGATATTCTCTTTCGACGAGAACAAAGCTCTCAAAATGCGGGTCGACGCACAGAGCGTAGTTAAAGAAGGTGAAAGGTGGCTCTTCAGAGGGGCTTACGTTAGAAATTTTACGGACGGTCAGATCACTTCCACCCGGTTCCTGGATAGCGCGATACTGCCTCTGAATATCAGCCTCTCAGACCTGAAAGCCCAATCCACCAAGCCGGAAAGGACCAGCTTTCGGGAAATGCGGAGGAACGTCAAAAAACGTCGGGCGGTAGGGCTTCAATCGACAGCCCTGACCGTGGACATGCATTCGAAGCTCTCCTACCCTCTGGCCAGCCTGGTAATGGTGCTCCTGGGAATACCCTTTTCGCTGGGGTGGGAACGAGGCGGGAAGCTCTCCCGGGGGATACTGATGGGAATAATAATAAGCGTATTCTACTGGGTGCTCTTCTTCGCCGGCATATCACTGGGACACAGCGGTCTACTTCCCCCCGTACTGGCCGCCTGGGGGGCGAACATCCTGCTCTCCCTCCTGGGTCTCTACATGATTCTTGGCGTCAGACAGTAAATTTGTACCAGGCTCAGCCCTCTATGCCACCCATCAAAAACCACTCCCATTCCTCCTCGTGGCCGAGCAGCGCCATCTCCACCATCAGGGCCAAAAAGGGCGGCTCCCCTGAAGCGAAACCCTCTATCTTCACCGCGTCCTTCTCGGTGGTCACTATCATCTCCGCGCCGGCCGCTCGGGCCCTTTCAGTCAGCTCCGCAAGTTCCCTGGAAGCAAAATAATGATGGTCGGGGTAACTGACGAAATCCACCACCTTCAGGCCCGCTTCCTTCAGGGTATCGAGAAAGGAGCCGGGGCGGGCAATACCACAGAAGGCGAGCACTCTCTTGCCTACGGCGGCTTCCAGGGGCAGCAACCCCCGGTCTTTAATCATTCTAAGCCCCGTGGCTTTGTACCCGCTCATGAAGGTGGGAGTTTCTTTCAGTGAAACAGGAGTAGGGGGATGCTCTTCCCCCTCACGGCACATGGTGTAGAGGATAACATCAGCCCGGCTGGTCTGCGAGAGGGATTCACGCAGTCCACCCAGAGGGAAGAGGCGCAGCTCATTCTCCGAACACCGCCGGTTGACCAGCAGAATGTTCAGGTCTTTGGCCAGGCCCAATTGCTGGTAGCCGTCATCCAGGAGGACCGCCTGGACGTTAAATTTCTCCCAGGCCAGAAGCCCCGCCGTATACCTGTCTCTCCCCACTATAACGGGAACGGATTCGAGCGCCCTGGCTATCATATAGGGTTCATCACCCGCTTCTTCGGGCTTCATGAAGACGCTTTCCCCGTCTGATACGATGGCGGTCTTGCTGGTATACTTGCCGCGATACCCCCTGCTGATAACGGCCGTCTTAACGCCCCTTTCAGTGAGGGTTCTGGCGATGGATATAACCGTGGGCGTCTTGCCCGTCCCCCCCAGAGTGATATTGCCCACGCTTATCACTTTGCAGGGGAGTCTTCTAACAGGCAGGACCTTTGACGAGTAGAGCTTTCTGCGCGCCAGCAGGCAGCAGCCGTAAGCCCAGGAAAGGGGGTGGACGCCCAGGCTCACAAGTCGGCCCGCTTTCTTCTCAGATAAGAAGCGCCACCACTCCCCTGAAATCTTTCGATGGTCTGTATGAGGAATATCGTCTGTTTCCATCGCCCTCACGCAGCATCGGTGGAAAGGTTAAGGTACCTTTCCAGCAACTCTACGTTCCGCTTCACGGCACCCTGATTGGCATGCACTACGGAAAGCGCGCGTCTTCCCATATCTTCTCTGTCATGAGTATTGTGCAACAATCTTCTGATTTTTTCAACCATATCCTGGGTATTCTGCACTTCAAGGCCGCCCCCCACTTCCAGCAGGAGCCTTGAAATCTCCTTGAAATTGAACATGTGGGGACCAAATAGGACGGCCTTCCCCTGGGCCGCGGCCTCCAGCACGTTATGGCCGCCCGTTGGAACCAGGCTGCCCCCCACGAACGCCGCCGTGGCAACGGCATACAGCTCGGCCAGTTCCCCGATGGTATCCAGGAGGACGACCGAGCGGTCCGTCCACTTCCCGCTTTGGGGCTCCAGGCCGGAGCGCCGTCTCACGTCGTACCCGTGATCGGCGATCAACTTCTCCACCCTGTCCCATCGTTCGGGGTGCCTGGGAGCTATGATCAGTCGGAGGTCGGGGAACTCTTCTCTCAGGACATCGTAGGCCTCTATAACCGCTTCTTCCTCTCCCTCATGGGTGCTTCCGGCCAGAAATACCCGTTGATCTTCAAGCCCCAGCATATCTCGATACTTCGCGGCGAGTACAGACGACACCTGAGATGGCGACTGATCGAACTTGACGTTTCCCGTGACTTCGACCGCATCGCCGTCCGCTCCCAATTCCACGACCCTGCGAGCGTCTTCCTCGCTCTGCATGCTGAACAGGTTAACCTCTGCCAAAACGTTTTTGATAAAGAAACGCACCTTTTTATAACCCCTAAAAGAGGAGGGCGATATTCTCCCGTTGACTATCAGCGAAGGGATATGCTCCTGCCGTAAACGTCTCAAGAAATTGGGCCAGAGCTCGGTCTCTACAATGGCCACTGCGTCCGGGGCTATCTCCCGTATCACTTTGCGCACCGTCCAGGGGAAATCGAAGGGGAAATAGATTATTTGATCGGCGGCCTTCACCTTCTGGACGGCGGTCTGGTTGCCCGTCCGGGTAACGGTGGAGAGCACGATCCTCAGCTCCGGATATTTACCCTTGAGCTCTTCTATAAGAGGAGCACAGGCCAACACTTCCCCCACGGAAACGGCATGCACCCAGAGGCACTTCCCCTCTCCCCGCTCAGCGCTCACTTCCAGGGGCAGGCGACCCATCCTCTGCCCGAGCCCCTCCCTGTATTTCTCGCTGGAAACGAGTTTAATGGAAAAATAGGGCGCACAGACCACCGAAGCAGTCATCAAAAAAAAGTTGTACAGGAAATACATCAATAACACCCGGCTCACTCGAAGGGGGCATCCGCCCGCTCAGTTATTTCATTGAGGGTCTTCTCCAGCTCCAGCCGCTTGGCCTCGAGGAAAGCGGGGTCTGCGTCTCGGGGCACCAACATCGGCTCCGCGAAAATCAATCGACCCCGTGTGAAGGGGTAGGGCAGCACGAAGCCGTCCCAACTGTTGAAGACCTTCTTATTCTTGAATCCATTGGTTATGGGCAAAAGGGGGCAGCCGGTCATACGGGCCAGCGCTATCACCCCCTCATGGACGCTAAATCCGGGCCCCCGGGGGCCGTCGGGGGTTACCGCCGCAGATTCCCCTTCCTTTAATTTCCGGGATGTCGTCCGTAAAGCTTCCAAGCCGCCCCTGCTCCTGGATCCGCGCACTATTTTAAACCCGAAAAGCTTCAGCACCCGTGCGATCAGCTGGCCGTCCTCGCTCTGGCTGACGAGTATGTAGGTCTTCGACCCCCTGAAGTGGTACAAAAAATAGAACATACGGCCGTGCCAGAAAACATAGATCACTCCCGGACCCGTGGCCCAGGCCTGATCCTCCCATTTCTTGTCTATTACAGAATTTCGAATGGTGGTGCATACGAACCAGACGACCACCGCCCCTATAACGGAGAGCAAGGCCCGCCCGATCTTATTGAGGAAACCTTTTGGCAGAAGGTTCATCCTGATAATGCCTACCTGCAATTACAGGCAGCGGGGCGCTCCCTCTCATGCATCGAGTTTGGAGATAATCGCTTCCGCAGCCCTTCGGGCGGCCCCTCCCTCACCGAACAGACCGGCCGTCCGGCCCAGATCATCCCACATCCTCTGGTATTCCTTTCCATCTTTGAGGACTTTGAGGGCCTCCCGGGTTATCCTTTTACCATTAACTTTATATTGGCGCAGCTCGGGCACGATCCTCTTCCCCGCAACGAGGTTGGGCAATCCCATGTCCGGCACTTTCACCAGAAGCTTGCTCAACAGCCAGGTGATCATGTGTGCCCGATATACTATGACCATGGGGATGCTCAGCAACCCGGCCTCGAGAGTGGCGGTTCCTGAAGTGCCGATGAGGTAATCGAAACCGGACATCACCTCATAGTCGGGTCCCCTTTCAATCTCCACCTCCAGTGCCGCTTCCTTGATGAGTCCGAGTGCTATCTCCTCATCCATCTCCCTGCCCAGGAGCATCACAAACCTGGCGCCGGGTATCTCTTTTTTTATATTCCGCGCCGCCTCCAGCATGCGAGGCAGCATAAGCTTCACCTCCCGCTGCCTGCTGCCGGGCATGATCCCTATGACCGGTCGATCCGGCTGCCATGCAGGAGCGGAGCCGCGGGCCCTGATAAAAGACTCCATCTTTTCCAGCAGGGGATGCCCCACGTACTCCACCTCAACACCATGCTCTCTGTAGAAGTGCTCTTCGAAGGGAAGAATGACCAGCATATGGTTCACCAGGCGGGAAATAGTGCGCACGCGCCCTCTGTGCCAGGCCCAAACCTGGGGGCTTACGTAATAGAAAACGGGGACGTTTGCTCTTTTGGCCACTCCGGCCATCCTGAGGTTGAAACCGGGAAAATCTATGAGAATGGTGGCTGACAAGGGGCCTTTAGTAATAATCCGCCTGGCTTTCAGGTACGCCTTCACCAGGGATGGAAACCTTTCCAGGATTTCCACTGAACCCACCACGGAAATTTCTTCAGCCGGTAAGACTATATCCACCCCGGCTTTCTTCATCTGCTCGCCGCCGATACCCACGAAAGCCAAGTCCGGCCTTCGAGAACGCATGGCACTTACCAGCTCCGCCCCGCGTTGATCTCCGGATTTTTCCCCGGCCACAATAAAAATTCTGCCGCCGGGGTTAACCTCTTCCCCGCTCATTCTCCCTGCTCCGAAACCCGGGAACCGGTTAAACCCACCACCGCCATACCCGCATCATCGGCAATGCGCAGGGCTTCTTCTCTGTTTACGAAGAGCGTTTTCTCCGCTTCAAGGCCCAGTGCGGTGGCTCGTCCTTCCTTCATATTCTTGATGGTTTGCGGCCCCACCACGGGGATGTCCATACGCAGGTCCTGCCCCGGTTTGCTCACTTTCACCACTACCGCCCCTTGCCGGGCCAGTGAACACCCGCGCTTTATGGCCTCATCGGTGCCCTCTATCGCTTCTACAGCCAACACGGCTCGATTCCTCACCACAACCGTCTGGCCTATATCCAGCCGGCCTATCTCTTTTGCCAGCTCGAAGCCATAGCAGAGGTCTTCATTTTCGTGAGAGGAAGGAGCTCTCCTGGAAAGCACGCCTTCCTCCACGCTGAGTTCTTTTATGAAAGAAGCCTGATCCACTATGCGCAGGCCCTCTTTCACAAACTCCTTTTCTATTTCCTGCATGAGGGTGGTATCGCCGCTGTTTGCCGCTCTGCGCAACAATTTTATGGCCCGCAGGTCGAACCTCAACCTGTTGAAAATAACTTTCTTATCCACCCCGCCTATGATGAGTACGTCATGCACTCCCTCGGATTTGAGGGCCCTGAAGATTTTGTTGGACTGCCCTATACCGAAGGCGTAGCAGCGGTCGCTGTAAGGTTCGATCAGGCTCAAGGATTCGCGCTGGAGCACAATGGTAACCACCCGGAATCCATGCTCCCTGGCTGAATTGGCCACCATAACGGGAAGTTCGCCGGTGCCCGCTATGAGTCCAATGCTCTTTTCCTTGGCCGGAGTTACTTTCATAGGGGTTACGAAGAGGGGAAAGAGTCGATGTTCTTCATCCTGTCTATAATCTCCAATGCCACCTGTATGGAATAGAGTTCGTCCTTCACCGAAACCGATTTGACGGTGCTGTTCAGCGCACAATTCAGGAAATTTTTTATCTCCAGCTTCAGGGGATTGTCCTTATGGACGAAGATTCGCTCTATGGTGGACTCCTGTCTGTATTTCAGCTCCTGCTTGGAGATTGTATGATGTGAAGAAGCATCCCTGTGTATCCGGATATCCTGGTCGGTATAATCGAGAAAAATGTAGGAGTCCTTTTGGGTTATGGCCAGCGTCCTCTCCTTATGCTGTGTGGATCGGCTGGCAGTGAGACTGGCCAAGCATCCGTTCTCGAAGATAAGCTGCACGCTTGCCAGGTCTTCCCTGTGAGAGAAGACTTTAGCGCCGACGGCTTGAATTTCCATCACGCTGGAGTTGACCAGCCCTAATATGATATCCAGGTCGTGAATCATGACATCCAGGATCACCCCGTCCTCCACGTTCCTGTTAGGGAAGGGCCCCATCCTGCGGCTCTCGATGAACATGGGCTCTCTTACGATCTTTCTGAGCTCCTGGACTGCTCCGTTAAAGCGCTCCACATGACCCACATGCAGCACAAGCTTCTTCTCCTTTGCCAGCCGGAAGAGCTCCCTGGCCTGCGGCAGGCTGTCGGTCATGGGTTTCTCCACAAGAACGTGCACTCCGGCTTCCAGAAAATCCCTGGCCACCTTGTAATGCATTTCCGTGGGGACGGCAATGCTGACTGCATCCAGCTTGTCCAAAAGGCGGCGGTAATCGATATATCCCCTGGTCTTATATTTTCTCGCCAGCCGGTGGCAGGTATTCTTATCGATGTCGGAAATACCGCCCAGCTCTATTCTGTACATGTCGGCGTAGACCCCCAGGTGATAGCGGCCCATATGGCCCACACCAACAACCCCGACTCTCGTTACCTTTTTCATTAATGATTCCCTCCGCTGCTATTTAGATATTCCTCTGGATGAGTTCTTTATGAATGTCATCATTCGCTCAAGTTCCGGAATCGGTTCCAGGCTGCTTTCAATCGCCTGCACGGCCTGGCTGGTATTGAGCTCTGAGCGAAATATAAGCTTGTAAGCTTTCTTTAAAATTTCCCTGGTCTCCGGGGGAACTCCGTTTCGCTGCATACCCACAGAGTTGAGCCCGCGGATGCGCAACGGGTTGCCTTCTGCTAGCACGTAGGGGAGAACGTCTTTCACCACCCGCGAGCCACCGCCTATCATGGCCATCGTTCCGATGCTGACGAATTGATGCACGGCTACTAAGCCGGATACAAAAGCTTTATCCTCCACCTTGACATGCCCCGAGAGACCGGCGAAGCTGGTGATAACGGTATTATTTCCTATTTCGCAATCGTGGCCGACGTGGGCGTAGGCCATGAGAAAATTGTCGTCCCCTATTACCGTGGCTCCCCCTTCGTGATTCGAGCGGTGCACGGTAGCGAATTCCCTTATCAGATTGTTGGCCCCTATCCTTACAAAAGATTTACCGCCTTCAACCTTCAGGTCCTGCGCCGGGCAACCTAATACGGCTCCTGGAGCCACCTGGCAGTTGGGACCCAGCTCAGTCCACTTCTCGATAGTCACCTGGGGCCCCAACTGGCAACCATTTCCTATCGTCACCCCTTCGCCGATTACTGTATAGGGGCCTATGGACACCTCATGTCCTATCTCCGCAGTAGGATGGATGACGGCTGTCGGATGAATCTCCATAAGAACCCTGTAATTTTCACTACTATAGAAAGAGGGCCCACCCCTTATCCCATCACCTGCAGGGGAAATGAAGGCCCTCGAAAAAGTCTCAATTAAGGACGTTATATATACTAAGAATTATTATACCCGATTTCCGCTCTATTTGTTTGAAAAATCAACCCCATTTCTTATTTTTTCTCCTCCCCTGCCATCATGGCCATCAGCTCCGCCTCGCTGACCAGAGTATCTTCTACGTAGGCTTCACCCTTGAACACCCATATATTTCCCCTCCGCTTGAGGACTTCCACCTCCAATCTCAAGTTGTCGCCCGGTATCACGGGTTTTCTGAATTTGGCCTTGTCTATACCCATGAAATAGACCGCCTGCTCCCCCTCCTTCTTGAGATAGGAGAGCGCCAGGCATCCCCCCACCTGGGCCATCGCCTCCAGAATAAGAACCCCGGGCATGACCGGTTGTCCGGGGAAATGGCCCTGGAAAAAGGGTTCGTTGATGGTAACGTTCTTCAGGCCTACAATCCTTTTCCCTTCCTCCAGTTCCAGAATACGATCAACCAACAAGAACGGATAGCGGTGCGGCAGGTAACGCTGAATCTCCATTATATCCTTCAAGAGACCTCCTCGATTATTTCCTTGTAAAGGCTAAACGCTCCCTTCCATGTCCTCCAGTTTATCGACTTTCTTCTCCAGCTTCCGGATGTTCTTTATCGTTTCCGGTAATCTGTTAAGGCTCAACTGCACCTTTTTCCAGAGATTGTGGGGTATGGCGGGCGTGCCTGACATCATAGAGCCGGGAGGCACATCCTGGGCCACGCCCGATTGGGCGATCACCACGGCGTTATCTCCTATGGATATATGGTCTATGGTTCCCGCCTGGCCGGCAAGAATGACGTTCCTGCCCAATCGACAGCTTCCTGAAAGACCTACCTGGGCCAAAAGAATGCTGTTTTCTCCCACCACGTTGTTGTGGGCAACGTGCACCTGGTTGTCCATCTTGGTGCCCTTTTTAATCAGCGTCACCCCCAGGTTCGCTCGATCGATACACACGTTGGCGCCTAATTCCACATCGTCCTCGATCTCTACCGTACCCACCTGAGGTATTTTGTAATGGCTCCCGTCTTCAGTCTTGATGAAGCCGAATCCGTCGCTTCCGATCACTGCACCGCTGTGAATTATCACCCTCCGGCCTATGCTGATTCCATCATAGATGCTTACGTTTGAGTGGACCACAGTATCATCACCAATGGTGACGCCTTCTCCTACGCTCGTGCCCGGGTAAATGACTACCCTATCCCCTATCCGGGCATCCTCCCCAATGTATACAAGCGGGAACACCCTGACCTCTCGGCCCAACTGGACACCCTGGCAAAGGCAGGCCCTGGAATCGACCCCCGGCTCCAATCTGGAGGGCGGATAAAAAACCTCAATCATCTTGGCGAAGGCCAGATAGGGATTACCCACTTTTACAGCGGGGATTTTTACCTCATCCCCTTCGGAAGTTATAACCGCCGAAGCCTTGCTGCTCTCAAGGAGCTTGAGGTTTTTCTTGTCGGCGACAAAGGTTATCTGGCCCGGGCCGGCATCTTCCACTCCCGATACACCGTTTATTTCCAAGTGCGGGTCGCCGGAGAGTTTCCCTTCAACAAGGTCTGCTATTTCCGATAATGTCATCTTCATGGCTTAATAATAACCATCCCATACTAATAGGTGTCCCTCACTGCTGCTGTTTGGCGTCATACCTCTCGATTATTTCGTCTGTGAGGTCCACCGAATCCGAGGCGTATAATATTCCCTGCTCCCTGGCAAATATTATCGAAAACCCCTTCTCCTCTCCGAGCCCCTGAACCACTTTAACCAGCTCGATTAATATTTTCTCCTCCAACTCCTTTTTCCTTCGTTCCCACTCCTGAACGGAATCGGTTCGGAACCGCTCATAATCCTTCATCTTCTTTCTGAACTCTTCTCGTTTTTCCTTCAGCGCATCTTCGGTGAGTACAGACGCCTGTTTGGACAACTGTTCCTGCATCAACTTAAGCTCTTCTTCCTTTTCCTTGATCTCCACCAGGACGCTATCGCGATCCTCCTTGAGCTTATCGGCGGCGCTCTTTCCCGCTATTGATAGTGAGAGAGCTTTTTGTAAGTTTACATACCCCAGTTTTAAGTTCGGCTCACCGCCGGCTGATAGAGGAAGGAGAGAAAACACAAAAATTGTCCCCAACACCAGAGCCAGACAGCGCGATTTTACAAACCGTCCCATTTAATCACCCATTTGGAAGCTAGGATTATTCGTTAAAGGTGCACCACCAGAAAAAATATAGTTATAAAATATTACCGCAAAATGCCTTTCATTTCTAAACTTTTTTTGCCTGCCCCGTCAGAAGATCAGAATCCTCTCCCCATATCGAAGTGAAATTCGGAAACATTTTCTCCATTTTTTCTATCCAGCTTGAATCCTAAAAATATGGCTATTTGCCCGAAGGGCGTGTTGGCCTTGAAGCCCGGACCAGCCGAAAAACGCAGATCGGTTACGTCCAGGGCATTCCCCTCGAGATAAACGTTTCCGGCGTCAAAGAAAAAAACCGCATCCAGGATGCTCGCTATGGGATAAGACAGCTCGACACTAAACAGCAGGGAGCTGGCGCCCCCCAAAGGCTGCCCGAATTTATCCACTGGGCCCACATCTCTGAAATTGAACCCTCTCAGACTCCTCGCTCCGCCCAGGAAGAACCTCTCGTAAATGGGTAATTCATCTCCCGTGAACCCCTCTGCGTATCCCAGGACGTTCCTTAGTAAGAGAATGGGAGTTTGGGTCAGGGGTAGTATCGATTTGGGGACGGGGATATAATACCTGGTATCCAGCACGCCCTTGTAGTAATCGAGGTCACTGCCCAGGAATTTCGCTGAGATCTTGTTCCTAAAACTCACCCTCAATCCCCTCGATGGCTTCATGGGCCTGTCAAGATTGTTATAACCGATGGAGGGCAGCAGGGCGCTGGTAACGGAGAAGCCCTCCACTACCCTTAATATCTGCTGGGCCTCACTGCTAAGATCCAAATCGGATATTTCATTCTCTTCGTAACTATATCCCAGAGCGACGGACAGGTTATAGCTCAAGGGGTAGCCAAGGGTCAGCGATCCGCTCAACGTATCTATATCAAAGGTATCAAAATCTTCAAAGCGGTTCTTGAACTCGAAGCTGGTTCGCAACCTGGTATCCAGAAAATATGGTTCTGTAAAGTTGAAAGTTATGTCAGTTCTGTCTTTTCCTAAAACCCCCTCCGCGGCGATAATCCAGCCCCTGCCGAAAAGATTCCTCTGAGTGATCCTGCCCACGACGAAAACTCCCTGCTGGGAGCTGAACCCCCCGCCTCCGGAAAAAGAACCGGTCTGTTTCTCCTTGACGGTGATTTCCAGGTCTACAACATCTTGATCAGGCCGTTTCTTTGAGCCTATTTCCGCCTCGCTGAAATAATCGAGCCGCTGAAGCCTCATTCTTGTCTTATTGATCCGAGAGCTATCGTAGAGCGCACCTTCTTCCATAGCTATTTGCCTGCGTATGACTTTATCCCTGGTGTGCTCATTACCTCTTATATCCACCTTCCCAAATTTTACCTTCACCCCTTTTTCCACTACCAGGCTCATATCTACCAGGTTTTCCTCAGGCCTGTGCTTCACTCTGGGATTCACATCAGCAAAGGCATAGCCCCTCTCGGTATAGTATTCGGTGAGCTTGCGCACTCTGTTGGGGATGCTGGTCCCGTCGAAAACGTCTCCTTCGTTAAGGCCGAAAACCCTCTTCAGCTCGTTTACGGGAAACTCCTCGTCGGCGACTACGGTAACCCTTCCCACCTTGTACTGCTTACCTTCCACGATGGTCAGGACGATTACTATGCCTCCCCTCTCTTCCCTCAAATCTATGGAGGGTGCTTTTATATCAGCTTCTATAAACCCGTATTTAGCATAGAGGGCGGCCAGGCGGCGTCTGTCATTCTCCAATTTTTTCATCACCAGTTTGCCGGCCTTGCCAAAGGAAATGATGGTTCTCCAAAGCCTGGCCTCCTTGGTCTCCATCACCTTTTTCAACTGCCTGTCGCTCAAATGAATGTTACCGCTTAACTCTATATCTTTTATCTTGTATTTCTTCCCTTCGGCTATCTTGAAAAGGACTTTCACCCTGCGGCCTTCGAGCTCCCGGACCTCATAATCGACTTCAGCGAAATAATAGCCTTTCTCTTCATAGAGGGATTTAACTTTTTCCAGGCTTTCATGTATCTGGTTCTTATTGATTATGGTGTTCTGTCTGACGGTGATTACTTTATAGATGTCCTCCTGTGAGATTTTATCCGCCCCCTCGACTATTACCTCATCGATGGCGGGTTTCTCTTTGAGCATGAAGGTAACTATCAGGCGTCCCTCAAATTCCTGGACGTCCACCGCTATGTCGTCGAAGAAACCGAGTGAATAAAGTTTCTGTATGTCTTTACGAACGGTTATTACAGAAAACTGATCACCCTCTTTGGTCTTAAGATAGTATTTGATGGTAGATTCTTCAACGAGTTCGTTGCCGGTGATTTTAACCTCGTGAATTGCGGGAGCCTGTTTGGCCTGGGCGGAAACTTCTCCGGAGAAAAACGGAATGATCCCGATGGAAAAGAAAAGGAGCAGTGAGAGCTTTACGATCCTGGATTTTCTGGTATTCGGCTGGTCAGTTCTCGGCTGATTCAATTCCTGGACTCACTTACTACTACTTATATTATCAGATACAGGGGACGATAAGAATGAGCCGGAGGAATCACCTGATACCTCCGGCATTAAACGAAGGGTCTGGTTAATTAGGTTACCCGACTACACCAACACATCTGAAGGAACAGCCTGCCTCTCTTCGAAGACAATCTTCCCCCCCTCAAATTTGGCCAGAATAACGTTTCCCTCCTTGAAGCCGCTTTTAAGGAGCTTCTCGGAGAGGGGGTCTTCCATATACTTCCTGATGGTACGTTTGAGCGGTCTGGCTCCATAGGCGGGATCGAATCCCTCGCTGGCCAACCACTCTTTCGCCTCTTGATCAACCTCCAGCGTCAACCCCTTTTCCACCACCTGGTCTTTCAGCGTGTCGAGAAGAATATCCACTATCCGGATTATATTCTCCTTGGTAAGGGAGTGGAAAATAACCGTTTCGTCAATCCTGTTCAAAAATTCAGGATTGAAAGTGCGCTTTAGCTCTGTGGTTATGCTGTCACTCATTTTTTCCATCATAGTCCGTTCGTCAGCGGGCTGGAAGCCGAGCGAAGTGCCCTTCTCTATGGCTCGTGCGCTGAGGTTGGAAGTCATGATGATAACCGTGTTCTTGAAATCCACACGTCTGCCGAAGTTATCGGTGAGATGTCCATCGTCCATCACCTGCAGCAATATGTGAAACACGTCGGGATGAGCCTTTTCTATCTCGTCCAGAAGCACTACCGAATAAGGTTTTCGTCTCACCTGTTCGCTGAGCTGTCCGCCTTCTTCGTAACCCACATAGCCCGGAGGAGCGCCGGTGAGCCTGGAGACGTTGAACTTCTCCATGTACTCCGACATGTCCACGCGTATGAGGGCGTTCTCATCTCCGAATAGAAATTCCGCCAGGGCCCGCGCAAGCTCTGTCTTTCCTACCCCGGTGGGGCCGAGGAAAATAAAGATGCCCGTGGGCCTCTTGGGGTCCTTGAGGCCCGCCCTCGCGCGGCGCACCGCCTTGGATACCACGGTAAGCGCCTCGTCCTGGCCTACCACTCGCTTGTGGATTTCCTCTTCCATCCTGAGCAGCCGGTCGGACTCGGTATCCTCGATCTTCATCAGAGGGATACCCGTCATCCGGGAAACGACGTGTGCTATATCTTCTTCGTTGACCACCGGTTCGGAGTCGTCCTGATCGTCTTCCCATTCTTTCTTGAGGAGTTCCAGCTTACGTTTGAGGTTCTCCTCCTTGTCCCGCAGCTCTACTGCATTCTCAAACTCCTGTCTCTCGATACACCGCTTCTTCTCTCGAACTATCTCCTCGATTTCGCGTTGAAGCTCTCTGAGTTCAGGCGGCAGGGTCACCTTCTTCAAGCGCACCCTGGAGCCGGCCTCGTCTATGACGTCAATGGCCTTATCGGGCAGATAGCGGCCGGAGACATATCTGTCGGAGAACTTCACGGCCGCCGAAATCGACTCGTCGGTTATCTTAGCCTTGTGGTGGTCCTCATATTTGTCCCGCAGCCCCTTGAGTATGGCGACAGTCTCCTCAGCAGAGGGGGGTTCCACCATTATGGGCTGAAAGCGGCGCTCCAGAGCTCCATGCTTTTCTATATATTTTCTGTATTCGTCCAGGGTGGTTGCTCCGATTACCTGTACCTCGCCCCTGGAAAGGGCTGGTTTCAGCATGTTGGAGGCGTCCACCGAACCCTCGGCGGCACCGGCACCCACCAGGGTGTGGAGCTCGTCAATGAACAGTATAACGTTCTCAGCCGACTTAATCTCTTTCATAATGGTCTTGAGCCGGGCCTCGAACTGGCCGCGGTACTTGGTGCCCGCTACCAGTGCACCGAGGTCGAGGTTAACCACCCGCTTGCCGTAAAGCATCTGAGGCACGTCTTTATCCATTATACGCTGGGCGAGGCCTTCAACGATGGCTGTCTTCCCCACGCCCGGCTCACCGATGAGAACGGGGTTATTTTTGGTGCGCCTGGAAAGTATCTGGATAACGCGTTCGATCTCATTGTGGCGGCCTATCACGGGATCCAGCTTGGTTTCCCCCGCCAGCTCTGTCAGGTCGCGCCCGAACTCGTCCAGGGCGGGCGTCTTCTCTTTGCCCTTTTCCTGGGTTTCGGGTTCCTGAAGGAGTTTCAGCGTCTGCTCTCTGGTCTCCACCAGCCGAACTCCGAAATTGCTCAGCACCTTCGAGGCCACCCCTTCTTTCTCCTTCACCAGCCCCAGAAGCAGGTGTTCGGTGCCTATATAGTTATGGCCCATGAGCTTGGCTTCTTCCACGGAATACTCCAAAACCTTTTTGGCTTTGGGAGTAAAAGGGATTTCTCCCACTATAAGTGTATTACTGCTCTTGGGCAAATTATTCTCCAATTCAATCTTTAATTGCTCTAGATCGATGCCCAGTTTCTGGAGAACTGCTATTGCTATACCACCACCGTCCTTTAGTACGCCCAGGAGTATATGTTCGGTCCCCAAGAACTCGTGCTGGTGGCGCTCGGCCTCCTCCCGGGCCAATATAATCACTCTCCTGGCCCTTTCCGTAAACCTCTTAAACATCGAAGTCTCCTTTTCCTGTCCGGTCTATTTTGCCATCCGCAAGATGAAGCACTCTGTCCGATTTATTGGCAAGGGCAATGTTATGAGTCGCTATCACAAAAGTCTGTTCCCTAGCCAGGCTGAGCCTTCTCAGCAAATTGTAAATAGTTTCTCCAGTTCGGCTGTCCAGATTCCCAGTGGGCTCATCCGCCAATACCACTTGCGGTCTGTTTACAAGAGCCCGTGCTATTGCCACTCTCTGCTGCTCACCACCGGAAAGCTCTCCCGGTTTGTGATGAACTCTCTCGGCCAACCCAATTTCAGAAAGCAACTCTTTGGCTGTGGCCAGAGCTTCTTTCGTCGACCTGCTCCCTATAAGGGCGGGCATTGCCGCATTTTCCAGGACGGTGAACTCAGGTAACAGGTAATACAACTGAAAGATAAAGCCTATATTACGGTTTCTAAACTTCGCCTGTTCCTTTTCATTCAGCTCGAAAACATCTCGAGACTCGAATAAAACATTTCCTTCTGTGGGCCTCTCCAGGGCTCCCATAATGTATAGCAGAGTGGTTTTCCCGGCCCCGGACGCCCCCACTATCGCCGTCATCTCGCCGGTCTTGATTTCCAGGTCTATGCCATTCAGAACTTCAAGGGTCCCCTCGCCTGATATGAAGGACTTGTGCAGGTTTTTCACCTGGATCAAAGGCTTTCCTTCAGCCAACCCTTTTCCGTCCTATTTATAATATAACTCCCTCAAACAATTATAACATCCTAAACCCGACGTGCCCTACGCCTTATTCATAACGCAACGCCTCCACAGGGTCAACATGCGCCGCCCTCCTGGAGGGGTAGAGGGCAGCTAAAAAGGTGAGGACCACTGCCACTATACAAACGAACATGAACCCCCACCAGTATTCTATCCTTATAGGAAGTATATCAAGTCCATATACCCCGCTGTCAAGTCTTATAACGTGATATGTCTGCTGAATCTTACCTACAATAAACCCAGCGGCCGCTCCAATGCCCGTGCCCATAATCCCTATAACCATCCCCTGGAGGGTAAAAATCTTCATTATGCTCTTCCTGGTGGCTCCCAGAGACTTAAGAACGGCGATATCCTTACCCTTCCTCATGACCATCATAACCAGGGTGCTCACAATGCTGAAAGCCGCAACCAACACCATGAGACCAAGTATAATGAACATGGCCACCTTCTCCCAGCGCAGGGCGGCGAAAAGCGCTCTGTTAGCCTCTTTCCAGTCTCTGGTCCAGAAGGGGTAGCCGAGCTTATCGCTTATTCTGCCCCCCAGAGCACCGGCTTTGAAAATGTCCCCGACCCATACCTGAATTCCGTCAACCTTCCCTTTCATGGCGAAAAACGATTGGGCCCTCTGGAGCGAAACATAGGCAAGGGCCGCATCGTAGCCTGTTCCCGTCTGGAACAGCCCCACTACCGGAAGCTTTTTCATTCTCGGTATTATCCCCATGGGCGTTGGTGCTCCCGCGGGAGATATGAGGGTTACCTCTTCCCCGAGACTTAGACCCATATTTCTGGCCAGATCGATCCCCAGTATGATGCCCCCCTCGGAGGTTGCTCCGGCACTCAGCGAACCCAGGCTCTTTTCGAGGGTGAATTCATTAATGAGGTTCAAGTCGCCGTCCACAATCTGTTTTCCCAGGGTATCCCTCACTGAATCCAATTCCACACCTTTGATAATTCCCCCCGACACCCTGCTCTCGGAGGATAACATTGCCTGCTTTTCGATAAAAGGCCCTGCGGCTTTGACCCCCTGAAAAGACCTCACTTCGGCAACTACGTCATTGTAATCTTTAATTCCTCCCGGCTCATAGCTGTATACCGCAATATGTGGAGATGTGCCTAAAATCTGCTCCCGCCAGCCTTCCCTGAAGCCGTTCATCACGGCCATCACCAGTATCAGCGAGGCCACTCCCAGGGCCACCCCACCCATGGAAAGCCAGGTGGTCAGCGATATAAAGCCCTGCTTACGGCTGGCCTTCAAGTATCGAAGGCCCACCATCATTTCGAAGGACATATTTCCGTTAAACCTTCACTTCGGCTCCGGGGGCAAACACCCGCTAATTGCAGCTTCAGGCCGGTTGAAGCCGATGCGCCCGTCAGAGCCGGATTACTCGGGGCGTAACTGAGGGAACAGTATGACCTCCCTTATGTTGGAGGAATCGGTAAACAGCATGGTCAGCCGGTCTAATCCTATTCCCTCGCCCGCAGTAGGGGGCATGCTGTATTCCAGGGCCCTGATGTAATCTGCATCCATCATGTGAGCTTCCAGATCGCCCTCATCTCTCTTCTGCGCCTGTTCCCTGAACCGCTCCTCCTGCTCCTGGGGATCGTTAAGCTCGGTGTAGGCGTTAGCCAGCTCCCAACCCCCTATGTAAAGCTCGAAGCGTTCCACCAGACTACTGTCGTCTTCTTTGGTCTTGGAGAGGGGTGATAGCTGAGCAGGGTAATCTTTTATAAAAGTGGGCTGCACCAGATTCGGCTCCACCAGCTCGTCAAACAACTGCTCGATGAGCCTATGGCGGTCTCCTTCCCAGTCGATTCCCCTGCTTAGTGCATATTCCTTGGCTTTATCATCGTTTTTTAATATATCGGCAGAAACCCCCCCTATCTCAACTAATGCTTGAAAGTAAGTGTAGCGAGGCCAGGGAGCGGACAAATCTATCTTCTGACCCTGGTAATCAAGGGAGGTGGAGCCCAAAACCTCCCGGGCAAGGAACTCAAACAGCTCCTCGGTCAAGGTCATGAGGTGATTATAGTCGGCGTAAGCCATATAGAACTCCAAAAGGGTGAACTCAGGATTGTGCTTTTTCGATATACCCTCGTTCCTGAAGTTTTTGGCTACTTCATACACTCGCTCCATCCCCCCCACCACCAGCCGCTTGAGGTACAATTCGGGGGCGATCCTCAGATATAGGTCTATGCCCAATGCGTTGTGGTGCGTCTTAAACGGCCTGGCCACAGCGCCTCCGGGCAGGTGCTGCAATATAGGTGTCTCCACTTCCAGAAAACCCCGATCGTCTAAAAATCGACGAATTTTCTTGATTATCAGGGAGCGAGCTTGAAACACCTTCTTAACTTCCGGGTTCACGATGAGGTCCACATAGCGCTGGCGGTACCTGGTCTCCACATCCTTGAGTCCGTGCCACTTTTCGGGAAGCGGTCGCAGAGCCTTGCTCACCAGAGATACCGTACTGCTCTTGATGGTCAGCTCGCCGGTGCGCGTCCTGAATAATTTCCCCTCTACCCCCAGGAAATCCCCCAGGTCGTAATCCAGGAGATCTTTATATTCTTCGGTGCCCAGGTCGTCTCTCATCGCATAGATCTGCAGGGAGCCGGTGCCGTCCTTCAAGTCCAGGAAAGTGGTTCTCCCGTGTTTGCGACGAGTCATCATTCTTCCGGCTACGGTAAACTCTTCCTCCATCCCCTCCAACTCTTCAGTCTCCAGTTGCTCGAAACGCTCTATTATCTCCTCTATTCTGTGGGAGACTTTGAACCGATGGCGATAGGGGTTTATTCCCCTGGCCTTCAGGTCGGCCAATTTGGCCTTGCGCCCCGCAATCTGTTCGGTGCTCTCTTCCTTAATATCATTCATTTTTATATTCAGTTTTAAAATTCCTGCTTATAGCTTCAGTAACCACCTCGATCACATAAATATTACCATATAACTATAGTTAAAAATTTTCAATTGTCGCTATTTTCCCCCTCGATAAAAGGCGACTAATTTTATCCGGGCTTAATTATAACATATCGAGGTGGGTAAGAACAAGGAATGAGTTGTTGTGCGAAAAAGGGATTTCAGAGCCCAAAGTAGCCGGTTTATGCTATGCGATCATCTGCTACGGGGTATAACGCCCCTCCCTATAACCCCGGATTGCAAAAAATATAACCGTCGCCGGGTTAAAAATCAAGGGGAAGCGCCTCAGTTTAACTGCTTTCCGCCAGAAGATATGCTTCCACGAAGCGGTCCAGCGCCCCGTCCATTACCGCGTCCACGTTACCCATCTCCACCTCTGTTCGGTGGTCTTTCACCAACTGATAAGGTTGAAAGACGTAGGAGCGTATCTGGCTCCCCCAGGCTATATCTTTCTTCTCGCCGTGCAGTTCGTCTAATTTGGCCTGGTGTTTCTCTTCTTCGAGCTTGAAGAGCCTGGAGCGAAGGACTTTCATGGCAGAAGCTTTATTCTTGTGCTGCGATCTTTCGTTCTGGCACTGCACAACTATGCGCGTCGGCAGATGGGTAATGCGCACCGCCGAATCGGTCACGTTGACGTGCTGCCCCCCGTGCCCGCTGGCGCGATAGGTATCTATCTTCAGATCATTTTCGTCGATGACCACCTCCACCTCATCCTCCACCTCCGGTATAACGGAAACGGCGGCAAACGAGGTGTGGCGGCGGCCGCTGGCATCGAAGGGGGAAATGCGCACCAGCCTGTGCACGCCGGCCTCTCCCTTCATATAGCCGTAACAGTATTCTCCGGAAACCTCAACCGTTACGCTCTTTATGCCTGCTTCCTCACCCGGCTGGATATCCAGGATGTGCGTTTTGAACCCCCTGTTTTCAGCCCAGCGAAGATACATGCGCAACAGCATCTCCGCCCAGTCCTGCGACTCCGTCCCCCCGGCACCGGGGTTTATGGAGAGGATGGCGTCTTTGCCGTCATGCTCACCGCTGAGAATCACCCTGAGCCTGAAACGCTCGAGCTCTTCGTTCAACTTCTGCAGGCTGTGCTCCATTTCCGGGCCCAGGGAGCTGTCCTTCTCCTCTCTGCTCAACTGCAACATGAGCTCCAGCTCTTCAGCAAGGTCATTGAGATGCCCCCAGGAATCCAGGAAAGACTGTAAAGCCGCCTTCTCTTTGAGCACTTTCTGGGCTTCTTCCTGCTCTTCCCAGAAATCTTTCTCAGCCGCCTTTTTGTCTAGCCTGACGATTTTTTCCTGTTTATCAGTCAGGTCAAAGACGGTCTCCCATGGCTTTAATTCTGTTCCGGATTACCTCATATTCTCTTTCCATCTCATCTACCATTTTCCCCTCCTTTTTAAACTTATTCCCATTCTAAAATTGCTCG
>JAUXIQ010000374.1 GCA_030620925.1 Nitrospinota bacterium | reverse complement strand
TCATATCCAGCCCGACCTGCCCTTCCGCCGCCGCCTGGGAGAACCGGCCATACCGCAGACTCATGCCTTCCTGTTCGGCTCACTATTGAGGGACCCCCTCTGGCTAAGAAGACACCTGGACATCGAGATGGAACCCGACTTGATACGCTCCGCATACTTTGAGAAGCTATATTCGGTGCGTGCACAGGCGGGGCGTTTCATTTACGAGCTGGAGATACATTCAGGAACTCCCGCCGGAGAAGGCTCCCTGTTCAGAGAATCGATGCATCATGCCACCGGTGTCGACTACCCGCAGGAACGCCGCCTGATGGATATCCCCCCCTGGTTCAAGGGCGCCACGAACCTTTCGGCCTGGAATCTTGAGGCAGGGCTCAGGCGCCGCCTGCTGGAAGAGTTCAACGAAGACTGGTTCAGGAACCCGGATGCCGGGGAGTTTCTGAAAGCCTGCTGGGCCGGCGGGTTCAGTGAAGCTCTGGAAAACGTAGCTCAAAAGTGGGGCTCTTCCACCAGGGAAATGACTCCGCTCATAGAGGATTTTCACCAGCACCTGACATGATGTAAAAGATTCAAAACCTTTTCATGAAACCGGGCTCAAAACCGGTGCCGGGGAGAACAGAGGCCCTCTTAAATGTATCACCAGTTGTGTTCTGAAAAAACGCTTGACATAGTGGGAGAACAACTTATAATGCATTTAGTAACTATAGTAGAATAAGTTTAAGTTTAATACTAATTATCAATCACTTAAGAGGGCGGCGAAATGGCGGAACAAGAGCTCTGTTTCGAGGACGTCAACGAAGGTGACAGCATACCCGAGCTGGTTAAAGAGCCGGTCACCAGGGTGCAGTTGGTCAAATATGCCGGAGCTTCAGGAGATTTCAACCCCTTGCACACGGTAGAGGATTTCGCTAAAAAAGCAGGGTTCGATCAACCCATCGCCCATGGTATGCTCAGCATGGCTTTCGTGGGCCAGTTCCTTACCGATTGGCTGCCCAAAGGTTCGCTGAAGAAGCTCGGCGTGCGCTTCACCGCCGTGACTTTCCCCGGCGACACCGTCACCTGCAAAGGTCAGATTACTAAAAAATACCAGGAGGGCAGCGACAATCTGGTAGAGATGGATATATGGGGCGAAACTCAGCAGGGCCAGAAAACCGTTCAAGGCCATGCGGTGGCGGCTCTGCCGTCTCGAGGATAATAAACTATTTTCGTTTAAGGTAACCACTGCAAAAGGTATGGGGGACCGGGAAATCCATATTGGTTAGATGTTTTATCAGCCGATGGCTAAAAGGGACGTGATGCGATTTGCCCCATTGCCTGGTAGCCATTTGCAGTGTTGTTTTCCCTGGTTAAGCTCTTAAATTCACCCCTCAGATCAAGTATCCCCCTATCCATACCTTTGCATGAAATGCAGAGCGAATACCGAAAATTATTAAGGTAATGAGGAGTGGGTGGTGGTTATCCACCTTGACTGTAAACAAACGGGTGTTAAAATAAGTTTAAGTGAATTTTGTCGACCGCTCGATGCATACCCTGCATCCAGACGAACAATAACCCTTTAAAATTGAAATTAGCGGGAGCGGGTTTTGAAAGACGTAAACAAAGGTATGGCAAACATTATAAGCGAGATGGACAAATATGTCGTGGGCCATGATGACATGAAGGAGGCCATCCTTCTGGGCATCGTCTCCAGGGAGCACATCTACCTGGAAGGTCCGCCTGGAACCGCCAAAACCATGCTCGCCGAAATCGCCGCCGATACCGCCGACCTCCACTTCTACTTCTACCAACTCCACAGGGATACCCGCCTGGCCGAGCTGGTGGGCGATATCATAATCGCCAGGGAAAAAAGCACCGAAGGCGAGCTTATCAAGCAGAGCATAAGGAAGGGAGGAATACTCACCGCGGAAATTTGCGTCCTGGACGACGTTTCCAGGGCGCCCGGCGAAGCGCTCAACATCCTTCTTCGCATCCTGAACGAACGGAAGTACGGCGGGGAAAAGATACCTCTTCTCACCGCCATCGCTACCAGCAACCCCACAAAGGACGAATACTATAACGAACCGCTGGACCCCGCAAACCTGGACCGCTTCACCATCCAATATAAGACCGTGGGCCTCATCCAGCAGAACATGTGGGAGGCCGCAAAGAAAGTAGTAGACCTCTACGCCGATGCCACCACCGACTATAGCCAGATAGTCCCCAGCGTGGACAGGAACGTTTTCGAAAGGGCCTTCAAGCTCATGTCCGCGGTTGAAGTCCCCAAAGAGGTCAAAGAGGCGCTGCTGGAGCTTCTATCCACCCTCATCAACGATTATAAGCTGGACGACACCAACTCCCTTCTCACAGACCGGACGTTCCTGGTTAAGGGCATCAAGATCATTAAGTCCAAAGCCATCCTTTCCGGCCGCTCCAAAGCGATCCTGGAAGACCTGAAGGTGATGAAATATATAACCACCTTCCGGGTGCCGCCGGACGTGCACGAACAGATAGAAGAGATTACCGAGGAGATAATCGACAAAAAAAAAATAGCGATGGAGGAGGAGCCTGACTCCGACGAAGAGGCGGACCAGGCCGAAGAGATGGGTTCTGAGGAAGAGGGGGAAGAACAAGGGGAACCCATGGATCAGGCCGCCCAGGAAGGCGAGCAGAAAGAGGCCCTGGACAAGAACATGTCCGCCCTTCAGCGCAAGGAATTCGGCGATCCGGGCGATGAAGAAGAGCAATACCTCCATAAAGAGACCATAGAAAACATAGACCTGCTGCTCAAGGTCATCAAGGGAAAGGTTGAAAAGAGCATAGCCGACCAGATCCCTCATAGGGGAGGCCAGCCGAGATCCTGGCAGCACATGAAGGACCTCGATGACATCCTGGACACCGACCCCGTGGAAAGCTCCCTGTGGAGCGAGGACGCGACGCCCAGCCTGCCCAGGGTCTACAAAAGGGATAAGAAACAGAGCGGAGGCGAGCTGGCCATCCTGCGCGACGTGAGCTCATCCATGATGGG
>JAUXIQ010000114.1 GCA_030620925.1 Nitrospinota bacterium | reverse complement strand
TAGCGGCCGAAGAAGCATGAAACCCTCGGAAAAAGCGGGAATGAAGCTCAAGCTGGACCTTCACACGCACTGTCAGGAAGCCACACAGTTCGCCCCCGTGGATGAGAAGACGGTGGGGAAGATCGTAGATAAGGCCCTGGAGCGCGATCTCGACGGGCTGGCCATCACCGACCACGACGCCCTGAAATACGCCCGCCAGGTGAGACGGGTGGTCGAAGAGAGTTTTGATAATTCCATCATCATCATTCCGGGGCAGGAAAAACGCTCAGGAGATAATCACGTGGTGGAGCTTTACCTGGAGAGCGACACCGTCTTCCGCTTTATCGCCCATCCCGGCTACCTGTTCCACACCAACCACCATCAACTGGACGGCATACACGGCCTGGAAATGCACAACTCCTACTGGTACATCGACGAAGAGAAAATAAGGGAAGTAGCCGCAGATAACGACCTCATGCTCCTCTCCAACAGCGACGCTCACAGCCTGGCTGATATCGGCCGGTATTACAACGTCGTCGACCTCGACGAACTTTACAGACGCGCGGAGAAAATCCCTGAAGAAAAATAGCGTGAGACCTGCATTTACCAACAAAAATTTACCGGACAACCGGGGGGAAACATGGCAAAAGAGGTGGCGTTCTACAGCAGCGGGCATAAGCTGGCGGGAATTATCTACAAACCCAGGGGGATGAAGAGCGGCGAGAAGCGACCGGGAATAGTCATCTGTCACGGGTTCACGGGGATAAAGGAGCTCTATTTACCCGATGTAGCAAAACATCTTTCATCGGCCGGGTATGTCTGCCTCATCTTCGATTACCGTGGTTTTGGAGAGAGCGAAGGCCCCCGTTGGCGGCTCATCCCCACCGAGCAGGTGGAAGACATAAGAAACGCACTCACCTTCCTGAGCCTTCAGAACGGTGTGGATGCCGAGAGGCTCGGCCTGTACGGGACGAGCTTCGGCGGGGCGAACGTCTCCTACACGGCGGGCATAGATGAAAGGGTCAGGTGCACGGTGAGCACGGTAGGCATCGGCAACGGGGAGCGCTGGATGAAAAGCCTCCGGCAGCTATGGGAATGGAACGAATTCCTGAAAACCCTGGCCGAGGACAGAAAAAACAGAGTGATGACGGGCAAGTCGCGCTACGTGGAACCGTACGAGATAATGGTCCCCGACCCCGGGACGCTGGCCACCCACGTCGAAATCCTAAAGCAGTTTCCGGAAAGGAAATGCGAGCTGCCCCTGGAGACAGGTGAGGCGGTCATGGACTTCAAACCCGAAGAAGTGGTGGACAGGGTTTCTCCCAGGGCCATCATGTTCATCCACGCCGGGGACGACGCGCTGGTGCCCGTCGAAGAATCCCGCATCCTGTACAGCCTGGCGGGGGAGCCGAAACGGCTCCACGTCATACCCGATGTGGCCCATCACGCGGTATACGTGAACCCGGTTCTCAAGGAAGTCATGAAGGCGGCTACAAAATGGTATGAAGCTCATCTCTGAGCGGGGCTTTCGCTAAATATTCCGGCCACTATGCGGGTGATAGAAGCCGGCCGTTTATTATCGGCCGCCGTTCAGGGCGGTGCCCTTGCGCAGGAAAAAAGTAGGCACCAGTAATACCAGGTAAGCGAAGGCCAGGAGTAAAAAGGAGTCATCAAACGCTGAGATGATCGCCTCCCGCGAGACGAAACCTTTTAAGACGGCCAGGGACATCGCTTCGGCACGGTGGCCCACATTCCCGATGCTCATGAAGAACCCCTTGAGCGAAGACATCGCCTGCTGAGCGGCCACTGAAGACTGAGTCACCCATTCGATGTTGCTCGTGTTGTGCACCGCCGTGCGTTTATCCAGAAAGGTGCTGAAAACGGCGATGCCGAACATCCCCCCTATATACATCATCAGGTACATCATGCCCGAGGCCATCGCTACCTTCTCTTTGGGCAAGTTCCGCACAGCCTCTTTCATCAAGGGAGGATACATGATGCCCATCCCCCCCCGTAAAACCAGCATGAATACGATGGCCATGGAGCTGGTCTGGAGGTTCAGGTGCGACTGCCAGAGCATCCCCCCGAAACCGAGCACGATGCCCAGCGAGATGATGAGCTTTGCGTCCCAGCGGTCGGCCAGCCAACCGGCCAGCAACATGGCCGCGGCCATGACAAACGATCCGGGCACCATCAACAGGCCCGCCTGAAACGCGGTGTAGAACAGCACGTTGACCACTATCAGAGGCAGGAGGAACAGGGCCGGGTAATAACTGATCCCGAACAGAATATTGGAGACAAACCCCACCGAAAAATTTCTGAACCGCAGCAAACGCAAATCCAGTAATGGTCTCTCCACCCGCAGCTCGATTACCAGGAACAGGGCCAGGCCCACGAAAAATATGGCGAACAGGGCGAGGATGAAGTTGGATGTCCAGCCCTCTTTCTGTCCCTGGCTCAGGGCCAGCAGCAGGCTCACCACGAATACACACATGGCGGCGAAACCGGGCAAGTCGAAGGCGATCTTTCTGCGGGGGTGTTCGTCCCGCATCACCAACGCCACCAGGATGAAGGCCAGGGCTCCTAAAGGCACGTTCACGAAGAAGACGGTGGGCCAATTGAACTTGTCTACCAGGTATCCCCCCATCAGGGGTCCCAGGGAGGGACCGAGCATTCCCCCCAGGCTGAACACTCCCATTCCCATGCCCCGCTGCTCCTCGGGGAACACCTCGATGATGATGGCCAGTCCCAGAGGCCACAGCACTCCGCCGCCCAGGGCCTGAACGACGCGGAAGGCGATGAGCGACTCGATGTTCCAGGCCAGCCCGCTGAGCGCGGAACCCAGTGTGAAGATACAAACTCCCGCCAGGTAAAACCGTTTGTAGCCGAAGGTTTCCCCCAGCCATCCGATGCAGGGGATCACCACCGCCGCCGCCAGCATATAGGCCGTCATCACCCATTGCACCCGATCCACGTTCACCCCGAAAGAGGCCATGATATCGGGAATAGCGACGCTCAGTATCATTGAATTCATGGGAGCCAGCATTGCGCCGATGAGCACCGACCAGGTCAGCATCCATTTGTAGCGCCCGGCTTCTCCGGACTGCGTTCCGCTTTCAGGTGCCATGAGTTGCACCTCACTACTGGTTCACGGTCTTACCGTTGGCTCCCCTGTTGGTCCCATTTCCGGATTTTGCCAAAGTTCCGCGAAAAATAGCTCCGATAATTCCAACCGGAGAAAGGACATCCGGGTGAGGGCAGGCAGTTTACTTATCTTGATTCTCCAACTCTATCACAGGTACGAGTCAAGAACACCTCGGTGCAACAGCAAAGGATTCGTCCACGGAAAAGGGGGGATATCGGTGAATTGAGCAGCGGCATCTCTCCGGCCGCAACGGCGGGCTTCCTTATGGCTCAAAGTTAATTGCTACCAGAAGACCCGGGGGCACCGGTTTAACACCTCCACGCCGCTTTCAGTCACCAACACGGTGTCTTCGATGGCCATGCCGCCGAAATGAGGGTCAACGACCTTGGGCTCTATGCACACCACCATTCCAGGCTCAACCGCCGCCTTACCCGCCTCCATGACCAGCCAAGGGTTCTCGCAAATTTCAAGGCCGATCCCGTGCCCGAACGCCGTGATCTGCCTCTCCCTGGACATGGTCACAGCAAAAGACAGTTGAGCGCCCGGCTCCAGCCGGCTTATCATCCATTCGGTGGCTTCAGCCGCGTGCTCCAGATAGTGCTTCTGCTCTCCCGTGGGATCGCCAGCCACCTTTATTCTGGAATTATCGAACCCATAGCCTCCGACCCATCCGATGACGTCCAGGAAGACGAAGTCTCCTTTTGCAATCCTACGGTCCGACGCCGTAGGCCACCTCGGGCCCAACACCTGGGGGCCGGAGGAGACGCGTATCCTGGGAACGAAGTCGGCGCCTTCCTCCAGTGCGGCCTTGCGGGCGGCGAGCTCGACCTGATGGCCGGTGGCCCCTTCACAGGCGGCCTCCATGCCCGCAAGCAGCGCGGCGTCCGCCACCCGAGCCCCCTTCCGGAGAAGGGCCACCTCGGCGGGGCTTTTGATAAGCCGCATCTTTTCAAGGATGTCATTAGCATTTTCGAAGCTCGCTTTCCCGAGCGACCCCTTGATCCCCTCGTAATACTCCGCCGGAATGATGTCCAGACCCACGACGCCCAGTTTCTTGTCCTCGAGCCCATTCTCTTTCACCGCCTCCGCTGTTTCAGTAACAAGTACGAAGCCCGTCCTGGCGGCGTCGATGTTGACCACTTTACTCGCATCGTATCCCATGGGAGAGACCAGTGTCCCCCATCCCTCTGCGGGCAGGATAAGCGCGCTGTGCCCCAACCCCATGTGTGACAGTACGTTCGGGAACGCATTGCGATGGTTGGTCAGATAGCAGAGGTGCCCTTCCCTTTCCTGAAACCCGCTGAACAGGATCAGGCCGTCCAGGCCCCTCTCTCTCATCAGCGACTGAGCGCTGTCAAAACGCCCTTTAAATTCCCCTTCAGTGATGGTTAGGGTCTCAGCCATCGCCTTTCTCCCCCCTGATGACCACCAGGTCCTTTATCACCTCAGACCCGGAAAGCGGCTCCAGCGTGACGTTCCCCTCAACGATAGTCTGACACAAGAGGCCCGATTTCCCGTTAATCTTACCGGCGCAGCGGGCGCATATTCCCAGAGAACATCCCGCGTGATCGTAATAAGCGATGGTGCTGTCCAGGTTCTGATAGATGTAATCGAGGATGTCCATGGCGCCCATGCCCTGCTGCAAAGGCACCTCATACTCTTTGTAGTAAGGTTCTCTGTCCACGGATGGATCGAAGCGGAAGACTTTAACGTTTATCATATTCTCGGACATCGTCTATTTCTCCCCATTCCAAACTTAATGATGACCGCCGGTATCGGAGTGGGCTTCAATCATTCTCTTGAGCATATCCAGGTAGGGCGTAACGCCCCCGGGGGGCGTGAGCGAAGTCACGGTGACCGGCCGCTTGTCGATCTCCAAAGCGCCGCCATCCCCTTTCACGAAGCTTTCCTGCAGCCAGTTGTCGTTGTCGGTCTGCGGGAAGTCCTCCCGATAGTGGACCCCCCGGCTCTCGGTGCGGAACAGGGCGCTTCTCGCCGCCGCTTCCAGGAGGTGAACAATGTTCTCCAGCTCAACGGCGTCTATCCATTCCTTGTTATAGACACTGCTTTTGGATTCGGGGGCCAGCTTGGGCAGCTCGTCTTTTTTCACTCCCTCCAGGTATGCGATGAACGCCTCAAGTTCCTCCTTGTTCCGAATAGGCCCCAGGTGTTTATGAGCCATCTCCTGGACACGCCTCCTGACCTGGGCCGGATTCAGGCCCTTTTTCCTGAGAAGTGGTTGTTTGGCCTTTTCCTGCAAGGCCTCCAGGGCCTTTTCATCCAGCGGGGAGACCCCGGCTTTTTTAACGTATTCACCGGCGTTCCTGCCCGCATCCGCCCCGTGGACCAGCATCTCCGTTATTGCCGAAGCGACTCTGTTTGAGCCGAATGCGCCCAGCGTACATTCGCCCGCGGCGTAAAGCCCTTCTATATTGGTTTCAAAGCTTTCGTTGACCACTATTCCACCATCGAAGTATTCCACGGAGGGAGCCACTTCGACCGACTCTCCGTCTTTGAGCATCCTGCCCAGCTCGGTCAAATCCAGCGCCTTATACTTCCACTTGGGAAACAGCATCATCGCCCGCTGCTCGAACGGCTCCCAGGGGAGCTGGCCCCTGCCGTAGTAGATGCCACCGTTGAGTGTCCCCCTGCCCTCTCGCACCTCTCTCATAGTGGCGAATGAGACGAAGCTCTTGTTCCACTCCATGCCGGTGCCCTTCTCTACCGTATAGGGGTCGTACTTATCGAGAAACGTCTCGCCTTTGCCGTTGGTGAGCTCGCCTCCGCACAGCATGCTCATTATGTAGGTGGCGATGCTGCCGCGCCAGGCCGGAGGATCGACGAGAGTGTTGCAGCAGAAAGTTATAAATTCCATGTTCCCGATGTCTGCGCCCGCCCGGTGGGCCATGGCGATCCCCTCTCCCGACAGGTCGCGCATACCCGTGTTGGGCCAGAACGCCTTGTGCCATCCGCCCGTGGCCATGACCACCGCCCCGGCCTTGAAATGGATGAACTCGCCTCTCTTGACGTTCAGTCCGAGACCACCTGTGACCTTGCCTTCCCGGCTCACAAGGTCCAGAAGCATTATGTCTTCCAGCATATCAACGCCATGCTCTCTGGCTCCCCGCAGCAGCGCATCCATGATGCCTATACCGCTGGTTATGATGGCCCGCTCATCCGACATTCTGACTTCTATTCCCCAATCGAGCAATTCCTTCAATCTTCCCTGGGCCGTATCAATATATTGCTCGACGAGTTTTTGATTGTTCAGATAGTAGCCCTGATGCACGATATCGCTGAAGAATTTCTCCTTGGTGTCGTTGGGTTCCCCGAAGAAGCCCAGCTCCCTCAAGCTGCGGCCGTCCAGGGTGAAATCGGCGCCGGCCATGGGCGTCGCTCCGCAGCGAGCGAGAGGCCCCTTGCTCAACATGAGGGCCTTCGCTCCCTTCTCCCTGGCCCCGATCGCGGCCCTGAAACCCGCGCCACCGCCTCCCACGACCAACACATCCGTTTCAATGACCTG
>JAUXIQ010000007.1 GCA_030620925.1 Nitrospinota bacterium | reverse complement strand
GGGAACTCATCCACCAGCGTGAGGTACTTAGGCCGTTTGTGGCGCGCCAGTTTCCCTTCGCAGAAGCTGCGCATCTCTTCAAGGTCCAACTGCTGGTCGGGGTGTAACTTTGCGAAGGCGGCGACTTCCTCGCCCCATTTTTTGTCCGGCACACCCACGATGTAGACGTCCATTATCTTGGGGTGGGTTATCAGGAGCTCTTCTATCTCACGGGTATACAGATTCTCTCCTCCGCGTATTATCATGTCTTTTATGCGGCCCACTATGTTGCAATGTCCGCTCTCACTCATTACGCCCAGGTCGCCGGTATGGAGCCAGCCCTCTTCGTCGATGGTCTCGGCGGTCTTATCGGGCATCTGGTAGTAACCCGGCATTATGTTGTAGCCCCTGTTGCAGAACTCGCCATATTCCCCCAGCGGCACAGGTTTTCCGGTCTCAGGGTCGGCTATCTTGATTTCCATGTAAGGGAGCGCGCTGCCTACAGTCTCCACGCGCAGCTCCAGCGGTTCCTCGGGTTTGGCCAGGGTGATCACCGGGCTCGCTTCAGTCAGGCCGAAAACCACCAGCACCTTGCAGCCCATCTTTTCTTCCACCTCTCTGGCCACCTCTATGGGAACCGGCGAGCCCCCGGACATCACTATCTCCAGGGAGCTGAAATCGTGTTGGGGGAATTCGGGGTGCTGCATTATGCCGATCAACATGGTGGGGACGCCGAGGTAATGCGTGGCCTTCTCTTTTTGGAGGGCCTGCATCATTTTTACGGGATCGAAGTAGACCAATTCTATAACAGTCCCTCCCCCCGCTATGGTGGCCAGAGTGTGGCACACGCACCCGCCGGTGTGAAACAGTGGCATACCTGAGAGGTATCGCTTTCCTGGCTTCACCCCTAACCTGTCCGCCAGGAAAAAGGCGTTGTTGACCAGGTTGTAGTTTGAGAGCATAGCCCCTTTAGGAAAGCCCGTAGTGCCCGAGGTATACTGTATCTGAACCAGGTCCTGCGGCGAAATCCGGCTCTGTCTCTCCGAAAATTCTTTCTCGGAAACCTCGTCAGCCATTTCATCGAGCTGGTTGAAGTTGAAGGTCCCCGGGGGCACCTGGTCTCCTATGAATACCACCCTCTTGAGGTCGGGCAGTTTCGGGCAGTTGAGGTCTCCGGGCTGGGAGGAAGCCAGTTCCGGGGCAAGCTGGTTTATGGTCCCCAGATAATCGGTATCCCTGAACCCCTCCATCAGGAACAGGGAAGAGGAATTGGACTGCGTGAGCAGATACTCCAATTCAGGGGGCTGATAGTTTACGTTGACCGTGACCAGCACCGCTCCTATCTTCGCCATGGCAAACTCCATGAGTATCCATTCAGGGAGATTGGTGGCCCACAGTGCGACCTTCTCACCCTTCTCCACCCCCATAGCCATAAGCCCCCTGGCTACCCTGTCCACTTTCTGCTTTAATTCACTGTAGGTCCAGCGCACATTGATTCCATCTTCATCGTATACAGAGTAGACAACGGCTTCCTGATCAGGCAATTCGCGGGCTCTCTCGTCCAGCAGTTGACCGATGGTGATATCTCTGAGGAGATGTTCGTGCGGGTCGGCTTCGTAGTACGAGGTGCCATCGCCTCTAATCATTTTTCTTCCCTCCTTTGGGTCCCTGACGGGCTATGCATAAAAGTCTCGCTTCTGACAATCAGCAGCCGCTATATCGATGAGGGAAATAATACATAACGGAATCGACCTGTTCAAGAGATATTTAATATTTTGTGTGGATATGAGTCCTCCCATTACGAAAACTGATCAGGACGAAAAAAAGCCCGCCACAGTAGCTGAATCCATTTGAGTTAACATGCCGATCTACATGCTTATTACCTTAACTCTCAACCGTATTATCTTTATTCAAAGAAGACCTACGGACAAGGAGGTAGTCAAAATGGAATCCATTCCGGAAACTATGAAAGAGTTTTTGAATGACGATAACATAGTCTACTTGGCAACGGCGGATGAAGAAGGGTTGCCTCATATCGCCACCGCCGAAGGGATAAGAGTGGAAGATGAAGGAAGGGTTTGCTTCAGCGCCTGGTTTTGTGTAAAAACGATGGAAAACCTGCTGGTCAATCCCAGGCTGTCGGTGGCGGTAATGGACCCTGTAAACAAGCTCGGCTTTCAGCTCATCTGCAAGGTGGAAAAGATCGATCAAGTCGAGGTGATCGACGGCTATTCCCCGGCAGCGGAAAAGCGGTGGGAGCATCGCCCCCAAACACGTTACAAACTGATGGCCGATATTGAACAGGTGCTGGAGATGAGCACCGGAGCGCATTCTGACCGACCTTTATATCGGTAATCTGCATCCAAGAGGGTTGGCTGAGGGAAGAGAATACCCCTGTGGGTTGACAGACCAAGTGGGAAACTTGAGAGGTTAACTTTTCAATTAACCTACAGTATAATAGAAATACAATTATTTTTATCTCTCTCTGTATGTGGTGTATCCATGAGCGAGCAAGACATAAAATGGAGTCCTTCATCGGTTAGATGCCCTCTCTGCAATGGCGCTGTTCCTTCACGGCGGGCGCAGCGGAGCATTCCGCTCTACGACGGCTCCGGTGGAGAGGTCTGGGGTGAGACAAGCGTGTTGACTTTCGACTACGGGAGGTACCGTCCGGGGACCGTGTACAGGGGTATACGTAAAGAATGGTTCCAGGAGGGAGAAGAAATATTGGGGGTTTGCGAATGCGTCTTCAAGGCGGCTTTCGAAGAAAAATGCCAGGAGATAAATATGTCGCCCGGACTTGCAGGAAAAAGCTTCGTAGACTTCGAAGTATGCGAAGAAAATGAGGAAGCTTACCGAAGCTGCGTGGAATTTTCTCTCTCTTTTTCAGCCGATACCGCTAGGGGCATCGGTATCCATGGGCCCACGGGCGTGGGGAAAACGCACCTCGCGTCGGCTATTATATGCCAGATATTAATGGACCAGATTAAGCGAGGCGAAAATTGTTCCGCCGGTTTTTTCTCAGTCCCAAATCTTCTTCAAGAGCTTAGATGGCATCGCGCCGGGGATGCTGTAACAGAGGAACAGGAGATTTTCCAGCAGTTGAGCGATAGAGAAATCGTAGTACTCGATGATCTGGGAGTGGACAAATTAAGCGATCAGCAACGTGGACAGCTTTTCCTCATCGTCAACGAGCGTATCATAAAGGAAAAACCCCTGATAACCACGACCAATATCGATCCCCGCCAGCTCGATCGTGTTCTGGGAGAAAGGGTGGCGGACAGGCTCCTGGAAGCCTGCTCCTGGTATCAGATAAAAGGCCAGAGTCGGCGGAGGAGTATATAAACCGCTTCCTCCTGAGCCTTTTGGAAAGTCCCCTACCCTTTTTCAAATCACTTCAAGCCATACTGCTCCCGGAATACCTACTTCCCTCCCCACCTTTCCATGAACATAATTTCTTCCAGCTTCTTTCGCGGCCGCTGCCTGGGATGCTCGTTCTGATACCCAACTGCCAGAAGCGATGCCACCATCACGTCATCGGGAGGAATCTCCAGTAGAGCCTTCAGCTTATCCTGATCGAAGTAACCGATCCAGGCGGTTCCCAGCCCCAGCTCCATGGCTTGAAGGACCATAAAAGCGATGGCTATATAACAGTTACTGATTGCGCCTCGGGTGTGCAGGTCGGTGCCGTACATCTGCTCGGTAGAAGCAATAATCTCATCCAGAATAGACTGGGGCACACGCTCCAGGGCACCTGCGTTCACCAGTTCTCTCATGGCCTTGGGCCGATCCCTCAGTGCGCGCAGGTCTCCACAGCATACGATAAGCACCGGTGCTTCTATAATGAAGGGCTGGTCGCCGGATACCTCTGCTATCTTCCGTTTGGTCTCTTGATCCCTCACGATAATGAAGCGCCAGGGCTGCAAGTTCCCCCCCGAAGGGGCCAGCCTCGCTGCTTCCATCAGTTCGAGAAGGCTTTCATCGGGGACAGGCTCGTCGTGCTTGAATTTACGAATTGTCCTCCTCTCTTCTATGGCTTTTTTTATTTCCATTTCCCCTTCCCTTAATGATTGTTGAATCTTATCATAACAACACGAAACAACCTTTTACCACACAGGGCGAAAATTTACCTGGGAACGAATAAAGGAAACGCATCTAAAACCGCGATAGATGAAGGATCAGGAACTTTTCCCCCTGGGCAACAGATGGCCGAATTTTTTCAGCACCAATTCTCGCGCCTCTTCCGCGGAAGTAATCGTCCCCTCCAGTTGAGCGTCTTCCGCCTCGGCAAGAATTTCCTTGAACAGTGGTGACGGGGTAAAACCCAGGGCTATGAGGTCATCTCCGTTGATGAGTGGTTTTTGCGGTGGCACCTCCCTTTCGTACTCTTTCAGCTTGTCCAGGCAAAACTGATAAATGCTAAGATCCTCATGGCTTCCGATGCAGTCCAGCCGGTGCAGCTCCAGGTGTTCGTTGAAGAGCGGCCCAAGCAAGAACCTCTTCAGTTTCCCCTGCCTCATATCTCTGACGTGCATGAAGCGGAGGTGCTGCGCCACAAGAGACTTCACGGTCTCCGTCTCCTGGCGAGAGAGCCGGAGTCGTCGACAGACTTCTTCCGCTATCCGTTCACCCACCTTTGTATGATTGTCAAAACGGATACGATCCTCTTCGGAGTATGTTTCAGGTTTTCCCGCGTCATGCAACAGAACCGACAGGGCAAGCACCGACGAAGGGTTATGCATGTTTTCGAGCATCTTCATCACGTGGTTCCATACGTCTCCCTCGGGATGGAACTCCGGCGGCTGCTGGACGCCTTTGAGGGCGGTTATCTCGGGCAGGATGGACTCTAAAAGGCCCGTCTCATCCAGCAGGATCATCCCCCGGGCGGCCTGCGAACCAGTTAATATTTTGAGCAACTCGTCCCTTATCCGCTCCCAGCTCACCTGGAGGATTTCCGGTGCGAGTTTCCCGATGGCCTGGAAAGTGGCCTCATCAACAGAAAAGTCCAGCTGCACGGCGAACCTTACTGCGCGCATCATCCTCAGCTTGTCCTCGCTGAAGCGTTTTTCGGGCTCGCCTATTGTGCGCACCATCCTGGCATCTATGTCCTCTCTACCGCCCACCAGGTCGAGGAGTTCGCCCGTCAAGGGCTGATAGAGCATGCCGTTGATGGTAAAGTCGCGCCGCTTCACGTCCTCGCGGGCTTCAGTATAAACCACACTGTCCGGGTGGCGGCCGTCTGCGTAACCATGGTCGGACCTGAAGGTGGCGACTTCGAACCGCTCATCCTCTTCAACCACTACCACTACTCCGAACTGTGCGCCAACGTTGTGCGAGCGCGGGAAAATACGTGCAACCTCCTGTGGGGTGGCATTCGTGGCTATATCGTAGTCCTGGGGTTCAAGGTTCATCACCATATCTCTGACGCAGCCGCCACTGAAATAGGCTTCGAACCCCTCGTCCACCAGGGTTTTCAGAACTCTCTCCGCTTTCCGCCTGAGCTCATTCATGGCTGTAAAACTCATCGCGAGTCGGGTTAACAAGTTCACTATCCGTCAGCGAACGGGCTCTATCATTAATAATACTATCAATACGTTATGTGAATGTATAATATAATCGCCTGATACAGCGATAGAGCAGAAACATGGTCTCACTTTTCCCCTCAGGGTAATACCATGACCCTATCCTTAAAAGACATAAGAAGCGCTCAACGCAGGCTGCGGGGGGTAATCAGGCCTACACCCATCGTATATTCAGACCTCTCCTCCCGGACCACCGGCCTGGAGGTTTATCTGAAGCTGGAGAACCTTCAGAAAACCGGTTCTTTCAAAATTCGCGGCGCCTACAATAAGATTTCATGCTTAACCAGGAAGCAGATGGAAAAGGGTGTGATAACCGCTTCGGCGGGAAACCACGCCCAGGGGCTGGCCATGGCCGCTGCCACTTTCGGTACTCGATGCCTGGTAGTGATGCCCGAACAATGCTCCATTACCAAATACAACGCCACACGCGCCCTGGGAGCGGAGGTGGTATTGTTCGGGACCAGTTTCGACGAAGCTAAGGCTCACGCACTGGAAATCTCTGAGGATCGGCGGCTCACCTTCGTGCACGCCTTCGACGACCCTGCGGTGATGGCCGGTCAAGGAACCATAGGCCTGGAATTGCTCTCTGAGCCGGACACCCCGGAGACGGTGCTGGTGCCCATCGGCGGTGGCGGACTGATAGCCGGAATAGCCGCCGCCATAAAGGAGTCAGCGCCTGAGATAAAAATTATCGGTGTGCAGGCGGCCAACGCCGCCGCCGCGGCCCTCTCGCTTAAAAAAGGGGAACCGGTGGAAATCCCCTGGACGCATACTCTGGCGGACGGCATAGCGGTACAGGCGCCGGGGAGCCAGACGTTTCCCTTGATACAAAGATACGTGGATGAGGTGGTAACCGTCGACGAGAAGGAGATCGCCTCCACCATCCTTTTCCTCATGGAAAGCGAGAAGGTGATGGCGGAAGGAGCAGGCGCTGTCTCTCTCGCTTCATTGCTGCATAATAAGGTTTCGGTTAAAGGGCGCAGGGTGTGCGCTCTCATAAGCGGTGGAAACATAGATGTAAATATAGTAGAACGCATAATCGAAAAAGGTCTCTTGAGAGACGGACGGCTGATGAGGATGGTCGTGGAGATAGACGACGTACCAGGCTCGCTGGCAAAGCTCCTATCGCTGCTGGCGGGAGAGCGAGGCAACATTCTGCAGATTTATCACGACAGGATGGGCAAAGAAGTTTCCCTGGAGAAGGCCAAGGTAGAGATCGATCTTGAGACCAGGGGTTCAGAACATCTCAAGCGCATCCTGAAACTGTTAAAGAAACAGGGCTACAAGACCAGGCTGTTGACCTGAAATGGCCAGCCCTTTTCCTCTCTCTACCGGAGCCGTTCGGTGGACTCCCTACCTGTACCGATGGCGGGGCCTATGCGAAGGAAAGTGGTCTCCTCCGCCTCTATGATGCCGGCGCTCGTGCCCGTGCTTCGACCAATTCTTCCACCCGTTGTAATACCTGTACTGGAAGCGGGGGCCATAGTCCCTGTAGTAACGATACCCGTATGGCCTGTTGCGGTAGTACGGCTTGTAGTAGGGGGGGTAACGGCCATAGTCGTGGTAAGAGTAGGTAAAACCGGAGTAACCTCCTTGGTGCCGGAGGCCATGTTCATCCACGAATAGATACCCCGGCTCAACGGAGTACTGGAAGCTGAAAGTCCAGGCTTTGGCTTCTACGGCAAACGCTAAACCCAACCCCAGTGCCAGAACGGGGATTAAAAGCAACTTCGCCATTTTTTCTTCTCCTTCACATCAAATGCAATGCTGCGAGCTTTCCCTCTCTACTCATATAGACGCAGGTGTAGCTCGTTTATTCTAACTTGCAGAGGGATTTTAGAAGTCGGCTTTTATGGCAATGATGAGGGTGCCGCTCTCATACCTGGGCCCGCCCACGAGAACGGTTTGGCCCGGGGAAATCCTGAACATCGTGGTCAAGAGAACCCGGCGGCGGTCTAAAACTACGACCTTGAGCTTGACTTGACCTTTAATAACTTCCTCCAGCTCAATTTTCAAATATTTCTTTCCGGGGATACTCAACTTTCCCTCGTTACCGCGGGAAAGCACCATCCTTTTTTTCTCAAGGAGGGTATAAGAAGTGAAATTGAAGGACTGCAATTGAATCTTAAGGCGGGAGAGGCTCGGCTCTGTTGGATGAGGCTGGTTGGAGGCGTAGATAACCTCAACCTCCACGTTCACTCGCTCTACCCCGGAAGCGACTCCAACCGCAGCAAACATCAGAGCAACCAATACAACAATCAGCGAGATGGTTTTTTTTCTCAAGCTATAATCAACCTTCCTGGGCATCACTTTTTTCAAAAACCCAGATCACGGTTACCGGGCTCTGTTCCGGCATTAGGACCATCACCTGCGATGAAGGGCTATCCACGTACTCTACCACGGGATGAATGTTTTTTGAGCCCTGGTAGCTGACCATGCCGGCAGTGGTGAAAACCACCAACAGGGCTGTGGCGGCGATTGCGGAGGCCCATATCGGCCTGGGGTAAAAAGCCAGCCATCGCCAGCAGTTTATCAGAGTGCCGGCGTTGAAGAGCCGTTCTTTCTGATTCACGCTCTCCTTAAAACTGTCCCAGGCCCGATCGGATAAAATCAAGTCGGTGTGGTTCGCCTGGGCGGCTTCCCTTATGATGCGGCCTGTGCTTCGAGCGCTCTTCAGATACTCGCCGCAATCGGGGCAACCGTTCACGTGCTCTTCCACGCTGAGAGACGCATCACGTGCCAGCTCGCCGTCCAGGTAGCGGTCTAAAAACCGTTGCGTTCTCTTGCAGTTCATAGCACTTCATCTCCCTCTTCGAGATGCCCTTGAAGCAATTCCCGGAGCTTAATGCGCGCTCCATGCAATCGGGACATCACAGTCCCCCTGGGGCATCCCAAAGTCTTGCTGATCTCTTCGTAGGAGAGTCCTTCCACTTCCCTGAGTATTATTACCGCCCGCTGCTTTGGGGGGAGTTTGTCCAGAGCCCGTTCTATCTCTTTTCCCAGCTCTTTGTCGGCCAGCGTCTCCCCAGGGTCCCTCCTGTGGTCGAGTAATTTATGTTCTGTGATTTCATTAGATGCGATACTGTTCAAGTCTTTAATTTCCAGGTTTTTATGCTTCTTGTTTCTCCTCAGGAAATCTATGGCCTTGTTGGTGGTTATTCTAAACAACCACGTGCCGAAACTGGACCTCCCGCGGAAACTCTTTATGGACCTGTACGCCTTTATAAACGCTTCCTGCGAAACTTCCAGGGCGTCTTCCCGGTTTCTTATTATGCCGTAAGCCACGGCGTAGTTGCGGCCCTGATATTTTTCAAATAACCCCCGGAAGGCTTCGATATCTCCCTTCTTGCACCTGAGGATTAATTCTTTATCTTCTGCATCGACAGACGCCGCCATATCATTAGACGCCCATAAATCGTGATTATTCATTATACACAGCCACAACCTCTAATACCACAGCCGCATAAGATAAACAACTCGAAATAGACTAAATCAATTTTATAATCTGCGGCCGTTGAGGTCGAGCATAATATTCATGTCCCCGTCCTATTTATCCTTGTTTATACTCCATTTTTCATATAATATCTGCCCAAAAGAGTCGAAGCCATATTTACATCTCATGCAGTGGGAGAAAGAATATGCAGGATAGAGATAAACTCCTTATGGAAGCCATAGAAAAGATAAATCCGGAGGGATTGACATTCAAGCGCGTTTTTGAGGACAGGGCGGCAGAGAACGACGAAAAGATTCTCATCACCTATCAGGATCAAAATATATCCTACCGTGAAGTCAACGAAAGAGCCAATCAGGTCGCTCACAGTTTAGCCGCCCTGGGTATTAATAAAGACGACAAGGTCTGCGTAATGCTCCCCAACAGCCCCGCGTCAATTTATACCTGGATGGGCCTTTGCAAAATGGGGGCGGTGAACGTACCCCTGAACACCGCTCTCAAAGGGGAAGGCTTTTCCTACATTGTAAATCATTCCGACGCAGAAACCATGATAATCAGCCACCGCTACCTCGATTCATACCTCGAGATAGCAAAAGACCTGAAGAACATCAAACGGCTCATAATAGAACCTACCGGGGCGGGAGAAGATTTCAGCTTCCCCGAAGACTCCATCACCTACCAGACCTTGTTGCAGGGCGAAACGGGCAACCCGCAGGTAGACATCACCCCCGACGATTACGAATCCATCATGTATACCTCAGGCACCACGGGCTTGCCCAAGGGAGTCCACTATCAGCATTCCCGCGCGCTCGGCTCCATGCTCCTGAATCCCGTGCTGGGAGTAGAGGAGGGGGCAGCTTTCTATACCTCCCTGCCTCTCTTTCACATCAGCGCCCAGGCCTGTTTCTGGATGCCGGTATGCGCCAGCGGACGAGTGGCCATCGCCGAGAGGTTCAGCGCCAGCCGCTACTGGGAGGATACGAAAACCCACAACACTCGCTGGACGATGACCCTGGGAGCCATGATACCCATCCTGTGCAACCAGCCGAAAAAGGAAAACGACGCCGATAACCCGGTGGAAATAGTCATTAGTGCCGCCGCCCCCAAGAATTTCTGGAAGGATTTTGAGCAGCGCTTCGGTGTAAAAATCTTTGAACTCTACGCTCAAACTGAAGGGGGCCTTCTGCTCAACCACCTTGACGGCCGCGTGGGGGCCATGGGCAGTCCCACGCTCATTTGGGATATGAAGGTATTCGATGATAACGACAACCCCCTGGGGTCGAACCAGGTCGGAGAGCTCGTGGGCAAGCCCGCCGACCCCAACCTCAGATTTTACGAATACTATAAGAATCCGGAAGCCACCGTGGAGAAGACCAAAGGGGGTTGGCTGCACACCGGCGACCTGGCGTATTACGATGAAGAAGGCTTCTTCTATTTCGTGGACAGGAAAAACGACTGCATGCGCAGGCGCGGCGAAAACATCTCCTCCTACGAAATAGAAAAGGTGGTGAACAAACACCCCCAGGTGTTGGAGTCCGCGGCATTCGGCGTCCCCTCAGAGCTCGCCGAAGACGAGGTGATGGTAGCCGTGGTGCCCCAGCCGGACCAAAAGATAAACCCCGAAAAAATTATAGATTACTGCGCCGAAAACATGTCATATTTTATGGTGCCGCGCTATATAAGGTTCGTGGAAGAGCTGGAGAAAACCGGCACCCAGCGCGTGCGCAAGTTTAAGCTCAAGGAAGAAGGTGTGACCCCGGATACCTGGGACCGCGAGGAAGCAGGGTACGAGATCAAAAAACAGTATTAAACGATGCACAGCGCTTGATACAGGATGCATGATGCACGATATGCGCTGCGGGAAGCTCCGACTATTAACTTTATAGTTAATAGGGCGTCTCGCGATGCACGGGGTCGCGTCATTCATTACCAATAGACAAACTCCTATATGGAAGTTCAAATAGCTGCAGAACAAAGTAGAACGCGGGAACTCCTCTGGCCCACTATAGCCGTTCTCATAGGCTCTTTCATCTCTATACTCAATATCACGATCGTCAACATAGTCATCCCGGAGATCATGGCCTCCCTCGGGACCGGCGTGGACAAGGTCAAGTGGATAATCACCGTATACATGCTCTCCCAGGCCGTCCTGATGCCCATGGTGGGCTGGCTGGGTAGAGTTGTAGGCAACCGGAACCTCTACATCCTGTCGCTGGGGTTGTTCTCTATAGGGGCCGTCTTGTGCGGGCTGTCATGGAACATAGACTCTCTGATAGCGTTCAGGATCGTCCAGGGAATCGGGGGCGGGGTCGTCTACCCCCTGTCCTTGGCCATTCTCATCAGTATCTTTCCGGAAAATAAACGCGGCATGGCCGTGGCCATGTGGATGTTGAGCGCAAACGTGGGCTCCGCCATCGGACCCACCCTGGGAGGCTTCCTCACAGAATCGCTTAACTGGCGCCTCGCATTTTATGCCATAGTCCCGGCCGCCGTACTGGCCATGATAATGACCTCCATCCTTTTCCCCAAGGAAGAGAAGCAGCCCGTCGGAAAATTTGATGTGGCAGGTTTCATCACTTTGACCGTTTTCGTCAGCGCGCTCCTCATCGCCCTCAGCAAGGGGCAGACGGAGGGGTGGGGGTCGGACTATATACTACGTCTACTTATGATTTTTGCCGCGGCTTTCACGATATTCTTAATAGTGGAGCTGCGTAAGCCCGATCCGCTTATAGAAATACGTCTGGCCGGCGACCGCTACTTCGCCGCGGCCTTGATAATAAATTTCCTGGTGGGTATCGGTCTCTACGGCACAAACTTCCTGATTCCCATCTACTTGCAGAACATTCTGGACTATCCCATCATGAAGGCCGGGATCGCCATGATCCCCGGGGCGGCCATCGCCGTTCCCTGCACGTATTTCGGTGGATGGCTGACGGACCGTTCGAGCATTAAAATACCTCTCTTCCTGGGTCTTTTCATCTGGGCCCTTTTCACTTACGTTTTTGGCCTGTTGGACGTCCGGGTATCCTTCATGGCCGTAACCATGATCATGCTCCTCCGGGGCATAGGCCTGGGCATCTCTGCTCCTCCCATGATGGCGGGCGCACTGGTAAACCTGCCCCAGGAAAAGACGCGCATGGCCTCCGGCATCCTGAGCCTGAACCTGACACTGGGGGGTATGTTCGGCATCGCCATTTTAGGCACCATGCTGGAGAAAAGACAGTTCGTACATTTTGTCTCCTCCGCCAAGTATCACGACCCATCCTCCTACGCTACCATGCTGGCGCTGGGCTCGATTCAACGCTACTTCCAGAGCATAGGGCACATGGGCTACGAAGCTAAGGGAATGGCGATAATGGTGCTGAGCACCATTGTGAGCAAGGAGGCCCTGGTATCGGCTTTTCAAGACTCCTTCTTTTTAATCACCGTAGCTTTCGCCCTGGCGTTTATCCCGTCGGTTTTTATGTCCGGCAAGAAGCTGGTCTGATGGAGATGGAGGCGGAAATCGGCATACGGATAACGCAGAATAAGTTTCATGTCAAGTGTGATAAATCTCATCTCAAGAGGGGGAATAACCGTGAGAACCGAAGAAAAATTGGGGCAGTTGCTAATAGAGAGAGGCTGGCACATAGCGGCGGCAGAGTCCACCACCGGCGGTCTCATGAGCCATCTCATCGTGAGCGTTCCGGGGGCCTCTAAATACTATCTGGGAGGCACAGTGACCTATACCCGGAACACCAAGATTCACGTGCTGGGTGTTCCGGCGGAGGTGCTGGACGGGCCGGGGTCGGTGAGTGAAGAGGGCGCTATCGCCATGGCGGAAGGTGTTAAGGAACGCACCAGGGCGAATATCACCATCGCCGAGACGGGCATCGCCGGGCCCATCCCGGGCCGCTCGTCGAAACCTCTGGGCTCCGCCTACATAGCGCTCTGCACCCCCGACGGCAACAGGTGCGAGCACCACGAGTTCGAAGGTGAGCGGGAAGAGGTCATGCGCAGGATAGCCGAAAAAGGGCTCCAGATGGCCGTGGACTATTTGGAAGGGACAAAATAGACGACCTGGAAATCAAAGGTTTTTAGAAGGAATATGAGCCCCTTCCAACGAGGAGGTTTTTTTAAAAAGGTTCCCTCATTAATGAAACTTTTCAGACCAGAGCTTTATCTTTTTCCAGGACGTCCGCCACCTCGGACAACCCCAACTCCTCCAACTTCTTCCTGGTCTGGAGCGAGGTCTTCTTGTCCCAGCCCTTATAATCGTAATACTGGTCCAGCAGGTGGTCGAAATAGTCCTCGCACTTCATCCCCTTGCCGGGCCCGGAAGTAACGGGCTCCTTCATGTAGCGCTCGCAGAGTTTGTCGTCCTCCCTGGTAAGCCCCAGGCGGGAATTGAAAGCTTTTTCCAAATTAGAGCAGCGCTCCCCTATACCGTAAAGTTCATCCCCCGTCAGCTCTATACCGGTGAGAGCGTGATAAGCGGAGGCGAACAGATCGAAACTGATCTTCAACGGCTCGAAACTGGGCAAGAATACGCAAATACCCAGCGCATTTATGGCAGCTACGTTGTTTTCCGCCCTGGCGTGCGTCATGCCCTTCATTTCGGGATCGTAGGCTTTAGCGGCCTCAGGCTTGCCGAACCAGGCCATGGCTATATCCTTCCGCTGCCCCTTCTCCACCATGTTAAGCCCCTTAAGGTGGTCGGCGCCACGAGAAGAGACAGCCAGCATAGCGGCCCATGATGGGAACGGACGAACCTCCTTGAGATAGGCCATGCCGCCTTTGCCGTAGGTGGCGTAGGGTAATGTCGGCTTATCGGTAATCATCATGATGCGTTCGGCCGCGGGGAGGATGCCGTCCTTCAGGATGCGGCCCAATTCGTTGTCCTGCTCGCCCATGGAGCGGATTACCGTTTCCATGGCATCAACGTTCCCCCACTCGAGGCGGACCGGCTCGCCGCACCACTCCTCGGTCTCCTTCTCGGTGATCACCCCTCTTTCCCACAGCTCCATGAGCCAGGGGATGATGCTGCTCACCTCCAGACCGTCCAGCCCGTATCTGTTGCACAGATTATTCATATAAGTTATGGCCGGGAAGTCGCCGACGTCGCACCCCACCCCGAACTTACCCAAAGCGTAGAGCTCCGGGGCCACGCAATAGGTTCCGGCGAGTCTTCCTGCGTGGGGTGATTCATCCCCTTTAACGGAGATGATGTTGCAGCAGCCGACGCTGCAGCCGGGGGAACAGGAGTAGTCGTAGAGCTTAAGGTTTTTAATGACCCAATCGGGCATTAACATGTCCAGCTTGTCTGAGGGCATCGAGTCCAGAAGTCCGTTTCTGTATGTTAAATCCCCTATCTCCTTGTACAGCCTGGCAACCCCTATGGTTCCCGCCTTCTTGAAGCCCCTGCGGGCGGGCTCGTTGATAAATTTGCGCATCTCGGCGGCGATTTGTAAAAACGCCTTCGGATCATAGACGGGTATGCCTCTGGTTCCCCGGGCTACTATCGCCTTAAGGTTTTTGGAGCCCATCACGCAGCCACCCCCCGTCCGGCCCGCCGCCCGTTCATGGGTTACCGTTATGCAGGCATAACCCACCAGGTTTTCCCCGGCGGGGCCGATGCAGGCGATGCCCACCGAAGGATCGCCGATCTCAGCAAAGATATGCTCCTGGGTTTCCTCCGTCCCTTTTCCCCATAAATGAGTCGCATCCCGTATTTCCACCTTTTTGTCGTCTATCAAGATATAGACGGGTTTCTCTGCCTTACCGGTCACCACCAGGTTATCGTAGCCCGCCCAGCGCATATTAGGGCCGAGCGTGCCGCCGGCTGCCGAGTCGCCGAACATATTGGTGAGTGGGCTCTTGAAGGTAAATTTCATCTTGCTGCCCAGGCCCAGTGCGGTGCCGCCGAAGGGACCAAGACCTGCTATCAGGACGTTATCCTCACTGCGAGGGTCGCAGTTGATATCGGTATTCAGGAAATGCTGCCACAGGAGCCAATCGTTTATCCCCAGCCCGCCCAGGAAGCGTTTTTTCAGCTCATCGGTAATCCGCTCTCTGCTGCCGGAACGATTTGAAAGATCGATGCGTAGTATGCTTCCCCCGTATCCATAGGAGATGTCTTTTCCCATGTCATACCCTCCGTTAAATTGTAAAGGAAAAAAATCATCCTGAACTTTACGACATTCTCAACCTATTATTCAATACAAAAAGTTCGTATTCATATTTTCCGGGCGCCCACGGCCTCCTTCTGTCCTTGATTTGATTTCCAATCTGTGATAATGCTCCACGGTTGGTGGAAGGCTGAGACGACTCTGGCTTACGGAAAGGAGGATGAAATGAGATTTAAAGTCGGCCTTGAAAATAAGACGGCCGTGGTCACCGGCTCTGCCAGCGGCATCGGCAAGGCTTCGGCGCTGATGCTGGCCTGCGAAGGCGCGGAAGTGGTCGTAGCCGACATAAACCTGGAGGGGGCCGGAAAAGTAGTTGAAGAAATAGAGGGCCTTGGTGGGAGGGCCGCGGCGGTGCATGCCGACGTGAGCCGAAGCGATGGCGTCCGGGAGATGATGGAAGGCGCCCTGGGTACATTCGAGAAGATAGACATCCTTGTCAATAACGCCGGCGGCCCCCGGGGGGCCAAGGTGGTGGACACCAGCGACGAGGACTTCGAAAGCACCATAGACCTGTGCCTCAAGAGCGCTTTTCTCTGCTCCAGGGCGGTCCTGCCGGGCATGATAGAGCGAAAATGGGGAAGGATAATAAACATAGCTTCCCTGGCCGGAGAGCTGGTCAGCGTCCTGGGGCCGGCAACTTATTCCGCCGCCAAGGCGGGCGTGCTCGGTTTTACCAGGCATTGCGCGGCTGAGGTGGCCCGGCACGGGGTAACCGTCAATGCAGTTTCCCCCGGTGCAACGCTCACACCGGTGGTCATCAGTGCGCTGGAGCGCAATCCCGGACTGAGGGAGAGAATGGAAGGCAGGGTTCCCATTAAAAGGCTGGCCGAGCCTGAAGAACAGGCGGCGGCGGTGGTGTTTCTCGCTTCCGAGGCGGCGTCATACGTCACCGGCATCTGCCTCGGTGTCAACGGCGGCTGGCCGTTGAAGATGCTGTGAAGCTCTGGGCGGCATGATGCCGCCCCCATTAACCTTTTGTTCCGGATCGCGCCTGGAAGGCGCTACTACAAAATTCAAGAACCCGCGCCACGCTATGTAGGAACAGCTTCCCTTCCAGGGCAGGCTTTGTCGCGAATTTAGATAACACCTCTAAACAATTTCGATTTCGTCAAAAACAATCAGGGTTCAACCTTACAAAAAATATCCATTCAAAAAAACGGCCCGGAGGAGCTCCGGGCCGTCGGTGTCGCCAGTTTTTTGAACGGTGTCAGATAAGCAGGTCGTCCCTCCCCGCCTCGACGAAGGTCTGTCGCAGGCGCTCGTAATCGGCTTTACTGAAGGGTTTGAAGGTAGTCTCCCCCCTTTCGCGCCAGTACATGGTGTCACTGACTTTATCGGGGTTGAAGTAATCCTTCTTCAGCACACGGCGGAGTATTTTCACTGTGTCGGTCTGGGGCAGGTTTTCCATCACCCGCACGTAATCGGGAATCCATTTGTCCGACATATCGCCCTGGTTATCTAGAAAGTCGTAGAATTTCTTGGGATCGAACTTACCGCCTTCTCTTAGGACCAGCGCCGCCATCACGTGCTCGTCGCCGTCGGCGCAGGGGACGCCGTAAGTGGAGCAGAGGAAGATATCGTCGAAGCGGGTAAGTATCTCCTCCAGGGGGTCGGCCAGGAAGTTCTCGCCGTCTTTCCTTATCCAGTCGTCCGTCCTGCCAACGAAATACATGAAGCGGACCTGCTCGCCATCCTTTTCCCCCATGCGGTAGTAGGCCAGGTCGCCAGTGTGGAACATGTTGCCTTCCGTCTTGGCGGCCGTGGCTTGGGGGTTCTTGTAGTATTCCTCGAACCTGCCAACGCCCTCGACGTTTAAAATTTCACCAACCGCGTCGTCGTAGTTGAGCAGTTTCCCGTTTTCGTCCAGCTCAGCCGGAGGACATTCTTCCATTTTCTCGTTCAGTAACTTCAGCTCCGGCGGCATGGCGCCCACGCTTCCCCTGGGGTCTTCCGGAAAGCGCATGGTAGTGGCTCCTCCTTCCGTGGAGCCGAAGACTTCCACCACTTCTTCCAGGCCGTAGCGCCTCTGGAATTGCTCCTGGTGCTC
>JAUXIQ010000250.1 GCA_030620925.1 Nitrospinota bacterium | reverse complement strand
GCCATGCCGTCGATGGTATCGGCGACTCCGCTCTCGTGGGCTATTATCTGCTGGGTGCGCAGGGCGATACGCACCGAGTCCTCCGAAGGCAGCGCCAGTGCCTCGTCGCGGGAATTGGTGTGCAGGGACTGGGTGCCTCCCATAACCGCGGCCAACGCCTGGATGGCGACCCGGACGACGTTGTTGTCCGGCTGCTGGGCGGTGAGGGTGCTCCCGGCGGTCTGGGTATGGAAACGAAGCTTTAACGACTCGTCGCTCTGCGCGCCGAAGCGTTCCCGCATGATGCGGGCCCACATCCGCCGGGCGGCTCTGAACTTGGCCACTTCCTCGAAGAAATTGTTGTGCACGTTGAAGAAAAAGGAGAGGCGCTTGGCGAAATCGTCTACGTTCAATCCTGTCTCCAGTGCAGCTTCCACGTAGGCTATGCCGTCGGCCAGGGTGAAGGCCACCTCCTGCACCGCCGAAGAGCCCGCTTCCCTTATATGGTATCCGCTGATGCTTATGGTGTTCCACTGGGGCAGGCAGTCCTTGCAGAACTGGAAGATGTCGGTGATGATTTTCATGGAAGCCTTGGGGGGGTATATATACGTGCCCCGGGCCACATACTCTTTGAGCAGGTCGTTTTGAATGGTCCCCCGCAGTTTGTCGGCGGAGATACCCTGCTTTTCGGCCACGGCGATGTACATGCAGAGCAGTATGGCCGCCGTTGAGTTGATGGTCATGGAGGTACTCACTTTATCCAGCGTTATGCCGTCCAGCAGTGTCTCCATGTCGTGCAGGCTGTCGATGGCCACCCCTACCCGGCCCACTTCGCCGTGAACGAAGGGGTGGTCGGAATCGTAACCCATCTGGGTGGGAAGGTCGAAAGCCACGCTCAAACCCGTCTGCCCCTGATCCAGCAGGTATTTAAAGCGCCTGTTGGTCTCCTCCGCCGTCCCGAAGCCGGAATACTGGCGCATGGTCCAGAACCGGCCCCTGTACATGGTGGGCTGTACGCCCCGGGTGAAGGGGTATTGGCCGGGCAGCCCCAGGTCTTCGAGGTAATCCTTGTCGCCCGGGTCGCCGGGGGTGTATATGCGGTCGAACTCTATCCCGGAGGTCGTCTCGAAGCGCGGCCGGCGCTCCTTGGATTTCTCCAGGGTCTTTTTCAGGGTGGTATCTTCCCACTTCTTTTTTTCCTGGTCTATTTTCTCCGCGTCGCTCATACCACGAGACCTTTCTTATTGATATTAACCCCCCCCTATATCCATCTATACGCCCCTTACTCCATCACCTTTGTATAAAATATGCCCCTCGCAGACGGTATCACCGGCTGAGGGTTACAGTTCTTTCGCTTCGAACTGCCGGTATACTTCTTTCACCTGGCTTTTGAAGTCTTCGTCGCTCAATTCCATGGCTTCGATTTTCCATACCGTTCCCTTCTTCGAGGGGCAGGAGATGAACCAGATGTCAGGGGTGTCCCTTTCCCAGGATTTTGCACCAAGGTAGCAGCTCTGCACGTAAGGCTTCAAGGAATGGGCAACCGCCACACACATCCCTTTGGGCCGAACCTGGCTGGAAAATACCACCGGATACTCGAAGCTTTCCCCCACCTCGTGAGGCGAGCACTTGCCTCGTTTCTCGACCATGGTCACCTTGACTTTTCTTCTTATCTTGGACATAACGCCCCCCCTCTTAAGGAATCTCTGTTCAGGTTATAAGAAAGACTCGCCGCCTCCGGTTGTAATAGTATATCAGCCGAACGTTATCCTAAATATAGCATGAGGCGGGCGGTTTTTCATCCGTTTGCGGGCCGGGGTATCAACCGAACATCGACCAGATGACGCCCGCCGCTATAGCCGAGCCGATGACGCCTGCCACGTTGGGCGCCATGGCGTGCATGAGCAGGAAGTTATTGGGGTCCTCCTTGGCGCCCACCATCTGCACCACCCTCGCCGAATCGGGCACCGCCGATACCCCCGCCGCACCCAGCAGCGGGTTGACCGGGTCCTTTGAAAGCCAGTTCATCAACTTGCCGAAAATCACTCCGGAACAGGTGGCCAGGCTGAAAGCCGTCACACCCAGGACGAAGATGGTGAGGGAGGTCTTGGTGAGGAAAATTTCCGCCGACGCGCTGGCCCCCACGGAGATTCCCAGAAGTATGGTTACCGTATCTATGAAGGCGGTTTTGGCGGTGTTGGAGAGCCGGTCGGTTACGCCGCTCTCTCTCAGCAGGTTGCCGAAGAAGAGCATTCCCAGAAGCACCGTGGCCCGCGGAGCTATCAGTGTGCATACCAGGAAGGCGGCCACGGGGAATATCATCTTCTCCAGCTTGGAGCATTCCCTGATCGGATTCATTCTAATGAGACGCTCTTTCCTGGTGGTAAGAAGTTTCATGAAAGGAGGCTGTATGATGGGTACCAGGGCCATGTATGAATAAGCGGCAATGGCTATGGGCGCGATAAGTTTGGGCGAAAGGGCCGCCGACAGGAAGATGGCGGTGGGGCCGTCGGCGCCTCCTATGATTCCTATGGAGCCTGCGTCCTGGGGGGAAAACCCCAGCGCCAGCGCTCCCAGCAGCGTCCCGAATATGCCGAACTGCGCCGCTCCCCCCAGCAGGATGAGCTTGGGGTTTGCGATGATATAAGAGAAATCGGTGAGGGCGCCTAGCCCCAGGAATATGAGCGGCGGGTATATCCCCTGTATCACCCCCAGGTAGAGGTAACTGAGAGGAGGGGTACTTATATTGGTGAAGGAAAGGGGTACGTTCCCTATCAGTATGCCGAACCCGATGGGGATCAGAAGCAGCGGCTCGTAGTGCTCCTTTATGGCGAAGAAGAAGAAGACGATGGCCACCACGATCATGACGACGTTACCCGGAGTCATTCCGTAAAAACCGGTGCTCTGTAAGAATCCGATTATATTATCACCCATTCTTCGCTCCTGTTACGAGAGGCGGGCCGCGCGGTTATAATCTTGAGGTGGGTTGAGATATATAGTTCCGATTTTATCTAGTCGCCGATGGTGACCAGTACCTGTCCGCTCTGAACTTCCGCTCCCTGTTGCACATGCACCTTGCTGACAACCCCATCCCTGACGGCCAGGATATCGTTCTCCATCTTCATGGCTTCCATGCGCACCACCACGTCGCCTGAATTGACCACATCCCCTTCATCCACCTTCAGCTCGAGGATAAGGCCCGGCATTGGGGCGGTTACATCACCGGGACCGGCCTTGGGGGCCGAAGGAGCGGCGGGAGCAGGGCTTGGAGCGGGCGCAGGCGCAGGAGCCGCCCTCGGCGCCGGTGATGGTTTGGGTGCAGCCGGTTGTGGTGCAGGCCGCAACGCCGGTGTGGGTACCGGTGCCAGCGTCGGTGCCGCAGCCTGGCTGGATATATTTTCCACTTTTTCTCCCAGAACCTCGACCCGGTATATACTGCCGTTCACCTGTACAGTGGCCACTCCGTCGTTCAGGGCCTGGATTTGAACTTCGTATTTGTTACCGTTAATGAGCAGCTCGTATTTCTTCATTGATCTTTCCCCAAAAAGCGCCTCATGTCCCCAGGGGGGCAGCCTGAGACGATGAGATTGATTTACATTATACTTCTATTCAAGTTTCCTCCCCCTTGGGGGGAGGACTAAAGAGAGGATAAATTTAAATAAACCACCCTCCCCGATCCCCTCCCGTCAAGGGAGGGAGTTTCAACAAAGCTAAGCGTTCTTTAATAATGAGGCAATAGTTGATATGAAAAGTGTGGTATTCGGTTTCCTCCCCCATGTCTGCCCCGCGCAAGGCGGGGTAAAGGGAGGGGGAATCTTACAAACACCCGAGTTTTTTTGTGATGCCGAAAATTTTTTCGAAGTAGTCTGCTCCTTTTGCCGGACTGAGTATCCCGTCTACTTTAAGGATCAGTTTTTAACATTCCCGTATACCGGATTGTTTTATCGGTTATAGCAGAAAAACCTTGCTAACTTTACCTTCCGCGCCCCCTATCCAGCAATCTGGCCCTGTCGTTCATGAGGCGCATCCTTCCCGCGATGCTCCAGGGGTTCGAGCCCTTGCCGTTCCCTTCACCGGCCGCCGCCGGCAGGAGTGGGACGGCTTCTTGGCGCAGGTGGTTATGAATAGCGTATGAGACCGCGGCCACGACTTCTTCCTGCCGGTCACT
>JAUXIQ010000043.1 GCA_030620925.1 Nitrospinota bacterium | reverse complement strand
GGAACCAGTGGTAGTTCTCCTTTCCTCTGCTCTCGTTAAAAAAACCGGGGCCCAAAAGCTCGGCCAGGTGCTCAAAGGCAAAACCCTGAAAGTGGGACCGGACGTCCTTCTCCTCCATGAAATAATGAAGAATCCCGGTTTCGACTCCCGATTGGCGGAGGAAGGTCTTTTCATCTATCTTTTTGCCTTTGCCGTAATTATAGTGTCTGGTGGCGGCGATGGTGGCGATGAGATATCCTCCCGGTTTTAACACCCGCTTTATCTCTTCGGTGCTCCTCCGGGCACCTTCTGAGTCGTTATGGTGAATCACGTTTATGCACACCACCAGGTCGAAGATGCCTTCTCTGTACGGTAAGTTTCCCATTTCCCCCTGTTTCAAATTGGCATCTGCCCCTTCCCTCCGGATGTTATGAGCAGCCTTCGACAGCGCTTTAAGGGAAATATCCAGTCCGTGGGTCTCGAAGCCATTGCGCACCAGCGGTATGCAGTGCCGACCCGCACCACACCCCAGGTCGAGGGCCCGGCCCTTCAGCTTGAGCCTGTCCATCTCTTCGACCAGATAAGCGAGAGGCCATGAAATATCACCCTCCGAGGAGGCGAATATCTCATCCCAACGTTCGGCGTTATGTTTTTGCGGCATACTCGAGCTCCGGGTTAACGTATCAGGAAAAAATTCCAATGTTAAGCCGCTGGTTTATCCCTCGTTCTTCTTATTGAAATGGTATGTCAGGCCCGGATAGAGGCGCTTCATTAAGTGTCCGCTTCTTCCAACCCCAGGAGATAGCGGGGGTTCCTCACCATCATTTTTTCCAACTGATCGATGGTGATGCCCTGTTCAGCAAGCAGTATCGCGAAACTCATGAGTGACTCGCTGGGCCCCGGGTTGTGGTGCTGGCCGGCATCCGAGGAGAGGATACAATGTTCAGCGCCTATCTCGTTGATATATTTGGTAATGAGGTCCGGGGGGTAATCTTCGGGGTTATCCCTGTCCAGATACATGATATAGCAGAACTCCACGAAGGCGCCCGCCCGGGCCAGCTCTATCTGCACCTCAAGGGGCATATTGATATCTTTTTGCATGGGGTGGGTAAGGATTACTTTGCATCCCATATCCAGCGCCTCTCTGGTGAGAGTCTCCGCTTCGGGCCAGGAGAGATGTCCGGTGGCGATGATGCAATTCAGCCTGCGCACCATGTTCAGCACTTTCGAGCATTTCTCGAAGAGACGATTATTCAAGTCATCGGATACACGAATGGCCTTAAGCTCAGTTTTCAGCCTGGGCATAAAATTAGGATCTTTGACCCATTCGGGCGGAATCTCGTAGTCGCTGTAGTTGTGTTTGAGGTGGTTCCATGCGTGGACGGTGGGGAACCAGACGATGAGCGGGAACTCGGTTGACATGATGGTAGAGGCGTACACCGCACTGGGGTTGAACCCGCCCATGAAATAGTTGAGGGTTATCGAGCCGATGAGCTTCAGAGGGCTCTGCTGCTGTTGCAGCACGTCGGCGATGGCGGAAATGGTGGGGAAACTGTGAGATTTGAGGGCCACACCTGCTATTCTCCCCTCTTCTTCGGCTATCAGTTTTTTCACGTTGTACTTTCGGGGGAGGATGTCGGGGCCCACGTGCAGGTGCAGGTCGTAAGCTTCCTTCACCAGCTCTTCTATCTCGCTCTCTATAGGGGGCATCTTATTCCCTTTCAGTTAGCCCTCCCGGGCCACCATACTCCTCGAGGCAGGGTTTATCCCCGCCCTGCTACGACCTGGTCGGCGGGACGGGGGCCGTCCTTCTGACCATCCTCCCGTTTTTTATTATAACAGGAATATTTTCCGGGCCGCAAATGAGGTCTCTTTTGGAATCTGCCGCGGTCACCAGCAGATCAGCGGTCTTACCTTTTTCAACACCGTAATCGAGACCGAGCAATTCCGCGGCGTTCAGGGTGGCCATATCCAGTACTGCATCTATATCTTTTACTCCGCTCAAGCGCGTGGTGGTCGCCATCACGTGCATCTCTCTTAACATGCTGCCGTTTCCCAGGGGGTAGAAGACGTCTCGGATATTATCCGTGCCCAACGCCACCTTCACACCCGCCCGGGAAAGTTCCTTTATGCGGGTGATGCTGTTGTGGGGGCGCGAGCCGGGCTGCGCCGGGAACCGGGTGATGAGGTTGCAACTGGGGGTCACGATCACCGTCATCTTCGCCTCGGCCATCTTTTCCATAACCGGCATTGCCGCGGCGTCTTCCACGGCGGCCAGTGAGATGGCGTGCGTGGCGGCGACGCGCCCCTGATACCCCTCCATCAAGGTCTTCTCCACGAGGTAGGGCAGGATAAAATCCTTGGGGTCGTTGGACTCATCCACCTGAACGTCCAGATGCTTATCATATTTCATGGCCAGCTCAAAAAGCAGATCTATATGACGTCTCTGGTTCTCAAGCCCCTCCTCCACCAGAGGAAGACCTCCCAGGAGGTCCGCTCCCTCTTGCATGGCCCCTTCCAGCAATTTATATGCTCCTTCCTTGAGCACCCCTTCCTGCGGAAAAGCGCATATCTGTATGGTAATTTTATCTACCAGCTCTTCTTTCAATTCCAGCAAAGCTTTCAGGGGGGTAAGGCCCGCGGTGGGGTCTACATCCACCTGTGTCCGGATGGCGGTGGTGCCCTGCGCCAGCATCTCCAGAGCGACTTTTACGGCCCTCTCCTTTACTTCGGAGACGGTATAGTTCTTCTTAAACTGTCGTATGAGCTGACGGTTCTGCTCCAGACTGTATCCGAACTGGTCCGGCGTCATTCGAGAAAGGAGGTCCGACTTGTCCAGGTGGGTGTGAGCGTTGGCGAAGCCCGGGCTAACCAGTTTCCCTCCGGCTTCTATGTACTCATCCGCCTGGTGTTCGAGGGGTCTGCCTATATCGCATATTTCACCGCTGTTTATACAAATATCAGTTTGGCTGGATTCTTCAGCGCTCTGGATAAGTGCTTCTTTTACCATAAGGCTGTAGCCGTGAGGCACTTGTGATCGCTCCTTTTTCATTTTATCAATAAAAAAAAGCCTCCCCCTTAATCAAAGGAGAAGGCTCATAACAATTCTTGAGCGCACCGGAAATTTCATGTTCACACTCTTACTCCAACTCTTTCAAACCGCTTCCTGTATGATAACGCTGTCCTCCCCTTCCTCTTCCTCCAGCTTCACTTTTACATCCTCGCTCCTGGCAGTGGGGATGTTTTTGCCAACGTAATCGGCCTGGATGGGCAGTTCACGGTGGCCCCTGTCTATGAGCACGGCCAATTGCACCGCGCTGGGCCTGCCCATATCCATGAGACTGTCCAGTGCGGCCCTGATGGTCCTTCCGGTGTAAAGCACGTCGTCCACCAGGACTACTCTTTTGTCGTTAATGGAGCAGGGTATTTCGGTCTTGTGGATTATGGGTTTATTGAGCGGGCTTGGCGTATCGTCACGGTAGAGGGTGATATCCATTTCTCCTATGGGCACGTCCATCTGCTCGATCTTTTCTATCTGGCTGACCAGCCGCCTGGCTAAAAATACGCCTCCACCCTTTATCCCGATGATAACCAGGTCTTTTGCATCCTTGTTCTTCTCCAGAATCTCATGGGCGATGCGCATTACGGCCCTTCTCATCTCCTCCTTGTTCATCACCGTTCTCTTGTCTTTGTATTTCATTTGAGTCTGGGGGCTTTTAATCCCCGGGGTAGCCTAACTTCATGGATATCCTCATGCCGGCATCATGGACCAGCGGGGAAAGCTCCTTTTTCATCCGTTCTTTGGCCATGCGGAAAGAAGGGCCGGATATGCAGATGCCGGCCACGACCCGGCGTGTGTAATCCCTTATGGGAACGCCCACACACTTGATCTCTTCTTCGTACTCTCCGGTGTCTATGGCTTCACCATCGATGGTTATCTGCTGGAGCTCGGCCCTGAGTTTTCCCAGGTCGGTAATGGTGTTTTTGGTGAACCGCTCCAGAGTTTTCCCCTCGTACAACCTTTCTATCTCGTCCTCCGACTCGAATGCCAACTGGGCTTTACCGATGGCCGTGCAGTATCCGGGCACCCTCAAACCCACCCTGGAAATTACTTTGATGGACTTCGTGGTGTCGATCATATCCAGATAGACGACATGGCCGTCTCTCATAATGGCGATATAGGCAGATTCGTCGCATTCGGCCACCATCTCTTTGAGTATGGGGCGCGCCTGTCTCAGCAGTCCGCTCTGGTGTTTGTATATCTGGCCCAGTTCAAACACCTTGAGGCCCAGCCGATAGTTTTCGGTTTTCTTATTCTGCTCTATATAACCTCTCAGCTCAAAGGTGGCCAACAGTCTGAACACGTTGTTTTTCGAGAGGCCCAGAGCCTTGCTCAGCTCCGTAACACCCAACTCATCGCTTTTCCCGTTAAAGGCTTCAAGCACGTCGAAAGCATGGTCGACGGCTTTTACGATATCCTGTTCCTTGTTTTTTTTCACATTCATCTTCCTTCACACCTTTCAAAAGTTAAAGTTATTACCTCTCTCTTTGTAATTACTTAGGAAAACATTTTCCAGTGGTGTCCCTTCACTCGCTCGAGAGATTAGTCGGGGCTTTGCCGCTCCATTTCCATCGACTTCTTACGTTCATCCAACATACAGTACAACTCTCGAGCCTCGCTGCGCGACACATTCCCAGCCGGCAGGCTCACCACCTCCAGCTCCATCGACTTATCCCATAAATCTATAATTATTCTGTCCCCTTCTTTGACTGCCCTCCCCGCTTTGGCTTTCATACCGTTCACGGATACGGCCCCCTCCTTGCACAACTCTTTGGCCAGGGCCCTCTTCCTTATCAGACGACAGGTTTTTAGGTAGTTATCCAGGCGCAATTTTAATTCCCTTAGGCCCGCCTATCAACCGACCTTATGCTCAGCCTTCTTCTCTTACAGGTCGTAGGTTATCTCTATAAAAGCTTTTTGCCTCAGTTCTTTAATCCATTTCCCGTAATTATCCTCAGCTTTTTCCTTTTTGATGATACTAATTATATCTTTTTTAACTTTTTCTATGGGCAAGGGCGCAGGATAAATATGCTCCTTGACCTTGAGAATATGGAAGCCCGCTTTGCTCCTGATAAGATCGCTAACCTGGCCCGATTCCAGGCTGAACATGGCTTCTTCAAGCACGGGAAGAACCTCCCCGCGCTTAAAAAATCCCAAGTCTCCCCCCAGTGATGCGTTCGGTCCTTCGGAATAGGCTTTAGCCAGAATGGCGAAATCTTCACCGGCGCTTATACGCTCTATTACTTCCATGGCCCTGGCCCGCACCACATCCTCCCTCTTGGTGGGGTTGCCGGGGTCCACGGTGAAGAAAATCTGAAAGACGTTCACCTTTCCCGGACTTGTATACTCGGATATATGTTCTGTGTAATAGGCTTTTATGTCGGCCGCATTAACTTTGGCGGAGGTTATGACCCTGAAATAATAGACCCTCTGCAACAGGTATTGATCCCTTATCTCGTTTCGGTAAGCCTCGATGCCGGTGCCCGCCTCCACCAGCATCCTTTCCAGGGCTTCCTGGGTGATGTTATTCTTTTTCTTTATGTTCTCAACGGCTTCATCAACTATCTTCTCAGCGATAGTTAAACCGAGACTTCTGGCGTCCTGGAGCTGAAGCTTTATATCTATGAGGCGATTCAGAACCTCTTTTTCCGCTTCCTGCACTTCTCGCCCGTTTTCAGAACGGCTGCCCCTCACCTTAGAAAGCAGAGGCATACCCTTCTCCTGAACTTCGCTCAGGGTAATGACCTCATCGTTAACCTTAGCCACAACCCGGTCTATTACTATCCCCCGCGCCGCGCCCACCGATAATGTTAATAAAAGCAGGACAGCCAGGGCGGAAATTCCTTTTGCCATAAGTTTAACTCTTTTCACAATGTCAACCCGTGCCTCGTTTTGCCCCCTATACCACGTCTTATAGAACATTTTAAAGTATGTATTGCCGCAGGGCCTCTGGAATCGGGGCCACGATGCGTCAACCGCCTTCAAAGACAAGCCCAAACGACAGTTTACTGTTATTTCCAGAGTGTTTCAAGTATTATTGCGAAATCCTTCTATCGGGATTTTAAAAAGGTGTCTTATTAACCTCGTTTTCTATTAAAATTATCATTATTTATAAAATCTTGCAACAATTTTTTCAAATATATAAATATGTTCTCAGAATCGCCGTCATAGAGTTTTATTTGGATGGTTTTATCAGACACGAAGCGGGCGCCCTCTCCTTTTCGCTTCACCAGATCGATCACTGCATCAGGCTCCAGGGGGGTGGTCTCATGAAATGTAAGCAGGCAATTCTCTCCTTCGATTTTTAACTTCTCCAGCCTGAGTCTCCCGGCCATAATCTTGATTTCGAAGTATTCCATCAGTTTTTGCATAGGCGGTGGCAGCTTGCCGTATCTGTCCTCCAGCTCTCCCCTATAGCCGCTTAGCTCTTCGGCTTCTTTCAGCGGGGAAAGCTTTTTGTAAATCATCAGGCGAAGGTTCGTGTCGGTTACATAGTCCTGGGGTATCATTCCCTGGTAGCCGAGGTCTATCTCCGCCTCCAGTTCTTCTTGATATTCATCACCTTTTATCTCATGGATGGTCTCTTCTATGAGGCGGCAATAGAGATCGAACCCCACGGTTGCAATGTGCCCGGACTGTTCGGCGCCTAATATATTCCCTGCACCGCGTATTTCCATGTCTCTGGTGGCCAGGCGGAATCCGGAGCCGAGCTCGGTGAGCTCCTGAATGGCTTTGAGGCGTTCCCGGGCGATTTCGGTAATGGCATCCTTGGCTGGAACGAGCAGGTAGGCATAGGCTTTGTACTTGTCGCGCCCCACCCTACCCCTGAGCTGATAGAGCTGGGAGAGGCCAAACCTGTCTGCACGGTTTATCAAGATGGTGTTAACCGATGATATATCCAGCCCCGATTCTATGATGCTGGTGGCTAAAAGCAGATCGAACTCTCTGCTGAGGAAACGGATCATAATATTTTCCAGGGAGCGTTCGCGCATTTGACCATGCGCCACCCCTATTTTCACCTCGGGCACCAGTTTCCTCAGATACTTACGCATGGCCTCTATGCTTTCCACGCGGTTGTGAACGAAGTATACCTGCCCGCCCCGCTCTATCTCCTTCATGATGGCTTTTCTTATCACCTGGTCGCTGAACCTCAGCAGATGCGTCTCTATGGAGAGCCTGTCCTCGGGGGGAGTGTCGATTATGCTTAAGTCCCTCACTCCCATCATGGATAGATAAAGCGTCCTGGGTATGGGGGTGGCGGTAAGGGTGAGGACATCGACCATCTTGCGCAGTTTTTTAAGCTTTTCCTTATGCTTAACGCCGAAGCGCTGCTCTTCATCCACCACCATCAGGCCCAGGTTTTTAAACACGACGTCTTTCTGGAGCAGCCGGTGTGTGCCGATTACTATGTCCACTCTCCCTTCAGCAAGCCCCTCCAGGATGGCATTTTGCTCTTTAGGCGATTTAAAACGGCTGAGCACCTCCAATTTAACAGGATAGGGCTCGAATCGCCGGGAAAAGGTGTTTAAATGCTGCTGGGCCAGGATGGTAGTGGGCACGAGCACCGCTACTTGCTTGGAGTCCATGACCACCTTGAAGCTGGCGCGCATTGCCACTTCTGTTTTGCCGTAACCCACATCGCCGCAAATGAGCCTGTCCATGGCTCGAGGCCGCTCCATATCCGCCTTTACCTCTTCTATCGCCTTCAACTGGTCGGGCGTCTCCTCATACTCGAAGGCGGAATCGAACTCCTGATGCCAGGGGTTGTCGGGCGAGAAGGAATGTCCCTCCACCAGCTCCCTGGAGGCATACAGCTCCAGCAGTTCCTTGGCCAATTTCCGGACGGATTCCTTGACGCTCGCTTTTTTTCGCTTCCATGCCGAACTGCCCAACCTGTCGAGCGACGGCTGAACGGCCCCGGAGCCGGCATACTTTTGCACCAGGTTCAAAGACTCCACGGGAACGTAGAGGAACTCCCCTCCTGCATACTGTATCTTGAGGAACTCGGAGGAGCGGCTATTAATACCGAGGTCGAACATCCCCCTGTACTGGCCGATACCATAATCCACGTGGACCACGAAATCGCCGACCCGCAAATCCCTGAAATCGGAGACAAATTTCCCTGCTTTTCGTTTTGTCTTCTCCCTGACCTTCTTAACCGCCCCGAAAACTTCCAATTCCGTGACCACCACCAGTCGGGCTGCGGGAATCTCGAAACCGGCGGTCAGGGAACCGATGCAGATTGCCAGCGGGGGCAGGGCCGACGATTTCCATCCTCCTCCTTCGCCTGCAAGCTCTCTCAGATGCCCGTAAATCTTAGCGCCAAGGTCGTAATCCTCCAGTAGCGCTTTCATCCTGCGGGCCTGGTACTCGTTGTGGGATACCAGAAGCGTGGAGTACCCTCCAGCAATCCAGCTCTTAAGCTGCTCTATAAAGTTGTTGAACTTTCCCCGGAACGAGGCCACCCTGTTTGATACAAGGTTGTGAGCAGCGTCCTGGTCTTCCGGGCCGAGGGAGAGCGTCGAGAGCCCCAGAACGACGGCCCTCTCCATCCCCTCTCTGAGAAGGGCGGTATCCAGATAGCGAGGCATGGGGGAGGAGTCTGAAGAAAATGCCACTTCGCCTTCAGACATCTCCTCCTGCTCTTCTTGCGGAGGGCCTGCCTTCAATTTTTCCCTTATGAGACCCGCCTCATCCAGCACTATGACCCCATTTGCGCCCAGGTACTCGAATACGGTTCCCTCCATGGGTTGAGAGCCGCCCTGCCGGGCGGGCTGCTCTTCGGCTGTCGGTTCTTTTACCGGCACCACCCGTATCTTTTCCACTCTCTTTATGGACAATTGATCAGCAACGCTGAACTCCCTTATAGACTCCACCTTGTCGCCGAAGAACTCTATCCTCACGGGGTTTTCCGAAAGGGGCGGGAAGACATCTACGATTCCTCCCCTCACGCTGAAGTCTCCTACCTCTTCAGCCATGTCCGCCCGTTGATACCCTGCATCCGACAGTGAGCGGGAGAGGTTGTCTCTATCCAGGAAATCGCCGCAGGAGATTTCTAATAGATGGGCTACGAAAGTCTCTTCGGGCGGTACGCTCTGAAAAACGGCGTTCAGCGATGCCACTGCCGCCGCGGGCCCTTCCGCATTGCTGCGGAGCCCCTCAAGGGCCTCCATCCGCTCCAGGCGCGCTTCCTGGGCCATAAACCCTGACCGGAGATGGGGGTAGAAAAAGAGGCCGCGCCCTTTTTCGGCGGGCCAAAAGAACTCCATATCGCGGTGCAGCTCCCTGCCCGTCTGGTTATCACCGGTTATGATCAGCATCGGCCTAGCGGTTTTCTCGTACAATTTAGCGAGGAGCAGGGCTCTTGCAGACGGGAGTAATCCCATAACCTCCGCACTTTTGCGGGATTCACAAAGGGTCTCGGACAGGGCGCCGAGAATTTCTTCAAACGATCTGTCGCTCATCTCATCCCTAGAGTTATCGTTAGCTAAAAAATGACCGGGGATACGGAATAGATGTACAACTCATCTCAAATCCTACCTCCGGAAATCTCCTGGGGCAAGGTATCATACACTTTGAATCATGTATACCGCATAAATGGTTTTGAAATTGGGGGTCCGGACCCGATTTTGGAAGTACATAGAAGGTTTTCATATACATATTAAGGAACTTGGGCCGCGGGGTAGGCTATCTGGAATCCAACTGGTGCTTCTTGAGCCTGTACCTCAAGGATCTGAAACTGAGATTAAGGAGTTCTGCAGCTCTTTTCTTCACTCCTTCTGCTTTCTCCAGTGCTTCCAGAAGGTAGGTCCTCTCTATTTCATCCAGCACATTCTCCAGGTCTATTCCATCTTTACTATCGATTTCTCCACCGACCACCTCAGGGATGGACTTCGCAGCTTCTATATAATCGGGCAGAAGCTCCCGGGAT
>JAUXIQ010000283.1 GCA_030620925.1 Nitrospinota bacterium | reverse complement strand
GTTAGAGAGATTAAAAGATTTCCCGAGACCGTTCTCAGGAAAAAAGCCGAACCTGTAACAGAGATAGATGGAGAAATGAGACACCTGGTCGATGACATGATAGAAACCATGCATTCAGCCCCTGGCGTGGGACTGGCTGCTCCTCAGATCGGGATTTCATTACAAGTTATTGTAATCGATACCTCGGTTGGTGAAGACCCCGATGCAGTTTTAGTTCTGCTTAATCCGGAAATAGTTTCACAATCAGGCAGCTCCCTGATGGAGGAGGGGTGTCTGAGCGTGCCGTGGGTGGCGGCCGAGTTGGAAAGGTTTGAGAAAGTAACGATCAGCGGAATCAACCTCCAGGGAGAGGAGGTGGAAATAGAAGCTGAAGGTCTCATGGCGCGGGTCTTTCAGCACGAAATCGACCATCTTAACGGTTCGCTCTACTGGGATAGACTGGGAAAGATAAAGAAAGAGCAGCTGAAAAGAGAATATAAAAAGATGAAGTCTGAGATGGAGACCGATTAATCCACTTTTCTGATATATAATGGCCCGAATGGCCCGGCAGAAAAATGAAAATCGTGTTCATGGGGACACCGCAATTTGCGGTTCCTTCCCTGAAAATACTCCTGGATAAGAAGCATGATGTTGTAGGAGTGGTTACTCAACCGGACAAGCCTAAAGGGAGGGGTCGTAAAATAATACCCCCTCCGGTTAAAGAGGTCGCGTTGAAGTGGGGGTTGCTAGTGCTCCAACCTCAAAAGGCAAGGGATGAAGGATTCGTTCAGGAGGTTAAAGCCCTGGAGCCAGGGGCTATCTGCGTTGTCTCTTATGGACAATTGCTGCCCGACGACCTCCTTAAAATTCCAGAATACGGGGCAATCAATGTCCATACCTCTCTTCTCCCCAGCTACAGAGGCGCCGCTCCCATGAACTGGGCAGTCATAAACGGAGACACGGTAACCGGCAACACCACGATGCTCATGAACAGCGAGATGGACGCAGGGGACATTCTCCTTCAGGAAGAGGCTCCTATAGAACCAAACGATACTGCTGAGACCCTCTCCGAAAAAATGGCTCCAATGGCCGCCGAGCTGTTGGCCAGAACCCTGGAAGGGATAGAGGAAGGCCGGCTTTCACCGATTCCTCAAGACCATACCGCTGCTACCTTTGCACCGAAATTAACAAAAGAAATCGCCGATATAGACTGGTACAAGAGTTGCCGGGAAATTCACAACCTGGTGCGGGGGACAAACCCCTGGCCCGGCGCCTTCACCCGCTATCAGGGTCAAACGATCAAAATTTGGAAAACAGAGCCAGTGGACGGAAACCTGGGCCCGGAACCGGGGACCATCATAGAAATAGATAAAGAAGGGCTGTTGGTGCAAACGGGAAAGGGGAGGCTGCGCATCAAGGAGGTGCAACTGGAAAACCGTAAGCGGATGCCGGTGAACGATTTCATTCAAGGAAATGTTCTCAAACCGGGAACCCGCTTCAAATAGTGACGCATAACCTGGATACAGCCCGACATGGCAGAGAAAACAGCCCGTACTGTGGCTTTAGAAACGCTCTACAAGGTAGAAACTGAAGGGTACAAAGCGGATATCACTTTACATCGCGAACAGCAAGCGATAGAGGAGGATTTTCGAGAAAAAGCTCTGGCCATGGAGTTGTGCTACGGAGTCTTGAGATGGCGGCTGAAATTAGACCATATCCTGAGACAGTTCTACAAGGGCGAACTGGAAAAGCTCAACCCCAGAATACTGAACATCTTAAGAATGGGGGCGTACCAGTTACTTTTTCTCGACAGGGTCCCGCCGTGGGCCGCTCTGGACGAATGTGTAAAACTGGCTCATCGCTACGGCCACAGGGGAATCGCCGCCCTGGTTAACGGGGTCCTACGAAGCATCAGCAGAGCGAGGGATAATATCAAATATCCCTCGCTCTCCGGGTCGGCTCTTAAATATGTAGCCGTCAACTATTCTCATCCGGAGTGGCTGGTCGAAAGGTGGATAGCTAAGTACGGGGTGGATGAGACCATGGCTATCTGCGAAGCCAATAACCAAATTCCACCACTCACAGTCAGAGCCAACAGGCTGCGGACTACGCCGAACGAACTTGCAGAAGACCTGGAGGTTGAAGGGGTAAAGGTTGTCCCCTGCAAATATGCGGGAATGGGCATGAAGATATATGGATGCGGTGCACCGGCTGAACTGGATGCTTTTCAGAGGGGCTGCCTCCAGGTACAAGACGAAGCCTCTATGCTGGCCGCACAACTGCTTACTCCCCTGGAAGGGATGAGAGTTTTGGACTGCTGTGCGGGCCTGGGAGGCAAAGCCTCGTTCGCAGCTGAAGCCATGCGCAACCGCGGACTGGTTGTAGCCCTGGATATTAACCATCGTCGCCTATCCATGCTGATGGGAAATTGTCAGCGGTTGGGAATAGATATAATATATCCTGTGGTTATCGATTCTTCGGTGGAATTGAAACTAACCGGATTTTTCGATGCCGTATTAGTCGACGCCCCCTGTTCAGACCTGGGGGTGCTGCATAGACATCCGGAAATAAAGTGGAGGAGGAAAAAAGAAGACCTTGTTCGCCTCCAGGCACTTCAGCTGGAGATACTGGAAAACGCGTGCCGCCATGTCAAACCGGAGGGTGTAATGGTTTACAGCACCTGCACCGTGGAACCTGAAGAAAACCAGGATGTAGTAAAAAGCTTTTTATCCACACACCCGGAATTCCGGGTGGAAGCCGCAGGGGACTTCTTGCCTCCGGAGGCAAGAAAATTGGTTACTCCCGAAGGCTTTTTCTTCACCTTTCCTCATAGAGAAGATTTAGACGGTTTTTTCGCTGTCAGGATGAAGCGCAGCCGGAAGGGTTAGTGAGTTGCAACGTGTAGTCAATTACATTATAATTTTTTTGGTTATTATCGGCGCTGGAGTGCTGAGCGGACTTATACTGTTGAACGTGGTTTTTACCGCCAGAGAGGTTTATGTCCCCCAGGTGGCGGGGATGGAAAGTGTAACCGCGCTAAGAACATTAAACGAGCTCCAATTGAACATGGTTGTGGTGGGTCAGGAATATAGTCCCACGGTGGATGAAAACTACGTCATTTCCCAGGAACCAAAATATGGAAGTAAGGTTAAAAAGAAGAAGAACATCAAGGTCGTTCTCAGCCTTGGCAAAAAAAAGATGACTATCCCAGCGCTGACCGGTCATTCTTTGAGAGAGGCAAGGATGGCCATCAAACAGAGAGGATTAAAGCTCCACAGGGTGTCCACGGTCTACGATGAGTCTAACCCCAAAGACACAGTAATCGCTCAGACTCCCCAGCCCGGCCCCACGCTGGAAAAGGGAGGCCGTATCGGCCTCCTGGTAAGCGCGGGCGCTAAACCGAAAAGCTATATAATGCCCGATCTAGTGGGCAAGGATATCAAAGAAGTAGCCGCGCTCTTGGAAGAAATGGATGTCGAGATAGGTAAAATCAACTACAGCGAATATAAGGGTTTCCCTCCCGGCGTAGTAATAAAGCAGAACCCCCGGGCCGGATACCAAGTTTCAAAAGGGAATAAGGTGGAGCTCTCCCTTTCGCGAGAAGTAAAGGGTTCCTCGGTCTATACCGGTTCCTTCGCCATGTTCCGCTACCGGCTACCTGATGAAGGAGGCCCCAGCAGAGTGAAGATAGTGGTGGAGAACGAATCCGAGGTGAGCGAAGTGTTTAATGCTATCCGCGACCCTGGTACCGAAGTGGAGGTAATGGTGAAAGTGGATGGGGATACGGTCGCCAGGGTCTATCTGG
>JAUXIQ010000184.1 GCA_030620925.1 Nitrospinota bacterium | reverse complement strand
TTCCCGGCCCGTAATCTGGTGTGCCTTCTTGATTTTTCGCTTGAAATCTTTCATGTGGGAAACTGAGGCCTGGGCTATGTATGGGAGATCATGGGCCTCCATGATGGCTATCATGTCTTTACCCCATTGAGGTTTCCCCTTGATGACGCTACCCACCGGCGTGTTGGTCGTGCGCGCCCATTTGGGCGTGGCGCCGCTGCGCTGGCCGCCGGTATTCATGTAAGCCTCGTTGTTCTGGCAAATCCAGATGAAGGAATCGCCCCGCTCGGCCGCCCCCGAAAGGGATTGCAGCCCGATATCGTGCGTTCCCCCGTCTCCTGCGATCACGACGACGGTCACGTCGTCCCGACCGGTGGCCCGGTATCCCTCAACCACTCCTGAAGCGGCTGCGGCGGCGGAACCGAAAATCGCCGACCGCAAGGGGACTCGGGTCAGACCGGTCCAGGGCACTCAGGACGGTGGAAAAATCACGGAGACCCCTTTACCCATGGTCTCTATGACCTGCCGCCCTATGAGCACTTCAGTGCAGCCCTGACAGGCTACCGTGGGGGGTATGGTCAGCCGGTTGCCGTAGAAATCTTGAAACGTCGGTTCCTGTTCCATAAGGAATACCCTTTTGATATAGGGGCAGGGTTCATCCCGCCCGAAAAGGACTCAAAGCTTGTCGAGCCAGGTTACCTGTTTCTCCACGCTGCCCGTTTTGGCCGCCTCGAGGGCGGCGCGGGCTACGCTTCTCACATGATCTATGGTGATATCCGCTCCGCCCAGGCCGCCGATGAAATCGAGTATCCTGGGCCTGGAATCGAGATCGTAGGCCGCGCTCCGCAGCTCTTTGTATATTTCGCCGCAGCCGGAGCCGTGTGTCTCGTTACGCTCCAGCACGGCCACCGCCTTGAAACCGGGCAGCAGGTCGCGCATCCGTTCCTGAGGGAAGGGAATGAAAGAGCGCAGCCTGATGAGCCCTATACGCTCGCCTTCTCCCCGCAGCTCATCCACCACGGTGCGGGCGATTCCCGCGCTGGAGTGGGAGGTGAGAATCACCGCTTCGGCGTCTTCGCACTGAACAGTCTCCACCAGCCCGTCCCCGTAAGTGCGGCCGAATATTTCATCGTACTCACGGTTGACCTCGGCTATTACGGTTTTGGCCGCCTGCAGTGCCTCATCGTGCTCGCGCTCGAACTGCATCACATCGTAGCGAAAAATCTGCAGAACGAGCGGATCATCGGGGTTCACCTGATCGTAGTAGTTTACGCGGGAGGGGAGGAAACTGTCCACTTCTTCCTGGCTGGGGACTTTCATCGTGGCGCCGGTATGAGAGGTTATGAAACCATCGTAACAGACCATTATAGGCATCAGCACGCGTTTATCCTCGGCTATCTTGTAAGCCTGCAGGATGGTATCCAATACTTCCTGCTGGTTCTCGGCGAAGAGTTGCATCCAACCCGTAGTGCTCTGGGCCATGGTGTCACCGTGGTCGCAGAGAATATGTGCGGCCAGGTTGCGGTTGGGTACGGCCATGACCACCGGCAGGCGTTGGCTGTGCACGGTGAACAGTTGTTCGTGCATGTAGGCGATGCCCTGGCCGCTGCTGGCGGTGAAGGTGCGGGCGCCTGTCAGGGAAGCCCCGTATATGGCGGCCATGCAGGAGTGTTCCCCCTCCACGTTGATACAGGGAGCTTCCAGGTCGCCGTTGGCGATATATTCAGCGAGTTTTTCCACTATGGTTGTCTGGGGGGTGATGGGATAAGCGCTGATGACCTGCACCCGGGCCATCTTCGCCGCAAGCGCCGCCGCTTCGTTACCGGTGAGGAAATCAACGGTCTGTTCCGTCTCCCGGCTGGCGGCGGTTTGAGCTCTGGAAGCCATGGTCAGTCCTCCTCCCGCACCATGTCGATGGCCTTATGGGGGCATTCCGTGGCGCAGACGCCGCACCCTTTGCATATCTCGTAATCGATGCAGAGGCGTTCCTGGTATTCGATCATGTTCCCTTCCGGACAGAACTCGATGCAGATGCCGCACATCTTGCATTTGCTCATGTCCACTTCGGGCCGGAACACGCGCCACGACCAGGTCATCAACCTCTCGACTTCCTGCCGCATCAGCTCATCGGTGAGCGGTATGCCTATCCCCGTCGGGAGCTTTTCATCTCTCATTATCATTCCCTCTGCTCTATTACAGTATTCTGGTGGGCCATACGTACGGCCTCCAGGTTTTTGTCAAGGTTGGCGCCGGGCATCAGGCGGGTTATGGCCTCGATGATGAAGTCCAGTTTCAGTATGTCCGTGGTGGCGCAGAAAGCGCCCAGTATGGCGGTATTGGTGATGGGCCGGCCGATGGTGCTGAGAGCTATTTCCGTAGCGTCAACGGTGGCCACTCGCGATAACGGAACCTCCAGGTCGATCTCTTGCGGTGGTTTCCTGGTGTTGAGCACGGCCACGCCACCTTTTTTCAACCCGGGAACTATCAACTGTTTAAGCTGCAACAGTTTGGGGTCCAGCACCACGATACCGTCGGGGTTGTCGACCCGGCTGCTGTTGGTTATCGGGCTATCGCTGAAACGCAGGAAGACGGTAACCGGCGCTCCACGCCTCTCAAACCCGTAATGAGGCAGCGATAGGGCGTGCATACCCTGAAGCGATGCCGCCAGGCCCGCAACTTTGCAACCCACGACGGCGCCTTGTCCCCCTCGTCCGTGTACCCGGTATTCATACATGGTGTTCCCTTTCTCCGACAAGCCTATACAGGCTATCGTCCAGGGTGCTTTCAGTCAAGAGGAAAACGTTGAGGAAGGCTTTTTGAGCCTCTATCGCAAACTCCCTCTGTGGGAACCCTTTTGTAAAACGGTTCCCCCTGGACACTCGCCTATCACCGCCATTGGCGGGGTTAGTAAATATTTCCTTCAGGGGCTTGCAGCCTTACACCCCTGCTCATGCTTTTTGCTCTTCAAGCCAGTCTCGAACTACGTCCGTATAACCGCGGGCGTAGGTATACAGCCCCACCAGTTCTTTACCTATCTCCGTCACCGCCCGTTCGATGAGCTCATCCGAGACGATAGCCCGGTCCAACAGTTCCTTGGCCTCATGCTGGATGGCGTTGGTTTTACCGATAGTGGAGAGATATTTCTCATGATAAGCCGCCAGCACCGCCTCCGAAGTATCCCCCTGCTGCACCGCTTTAGCCGCCACTTCGCCCCCGAAATGTCCCGCCATCATGGCCGGGTTTATGCCGCCGCCGTTGGCTTCCCACATTTGTCCCGCTGCGTCCCCGGCCAGCATCACGCCGTTACCGTAAGGTTTCTGCCACAACCCGCCGCCGGGAGCCGTCCCCCCGGAGATACGTACCGGGCTTGCGTCCCCGAAAAATTCTTTCACCGTGGGATGTTTCATCAGCTCGTCGTAAGCATCTGTTAGCGTCAGGTCGTGGCCCTGGGGTATACCCACCGAGAGGTTCGCCGTGTCCGGCCCTTTGGGCATGTGCGGCGCATGCAGCTCAGGGGCGAACCGCGGGCTCATATAAGTGTAACAGGTCTCCGGGTCCTGCCCCTTAACACCCGCAAACTCCTTCACCAACCAATGGCTGGGGTTATACGGCCCCTGGATACCCGCCGCCTGGGCCACTATATTATTGGCGTCGCAACCGATGACAACTCCCGCGCCTATCTTCTCTTTGACGTCTCCCCGCTGGACCATCACGCCGGTTACCGCATCCCCTTCTTTCACAACGTCCACCACCCTGGTGTTCAACATGATGCGGGCACCGGCGCGGACGGCCTCCTCCGCCAGGGCGCGGTCGAAAATGTTGCGTTCCACCATGATGCAGTCGTTCTCCAGGGGCGGAGCCATCTCTCCCGACGGCGCCACGATGGTGAATTTGGTGATACGCTGCGAATAGACGCTGGGATTGAGCTTGAAGCCGAGCCGTTCCTCCCATAGATGCGGCGCCGCTATACACTCATTACAATGGTTAGGGATACCGATAGCGCTCTTTTTTTCGATGATAAGAACGCTCGCGCCGTTCAAGACGGCCGACCGGCCCGCCATCGAGCCCGCCGGCCCGCAGCCGACCACCACCACGTCGTATTTAGTATCAGCCATTTCTATCCTCCCTGCAAAAAATGAACGGAATAGAGACGAGCCATTATACCCTTAATATAAACCTTTGGGAACAGATAGTTGCAGCCGCGCAGCGTGTCCCAAGGGAGCCGTATCCTCATCGAAGCGAGCGGTATCAATCGAGTTTTCCCTTGCAAAACCCGTTTCCATCCTTTAGAAAAGCAGGAACGTCTTGACCTTTTCCGAATAGGTGCATCTATTTGAATAACCGCAGGCAGCGCAAAACGGGGCAAAGCTTTACGTCCGGCCGATCAGCCATACTCGGGGGATTGCTCATAGCAGTCGTCACCCTCGCGCTCCTCTCCGCAACCGCTCAAGCGAGCGTGATGGGGCGGAGCCTGAACTTCGACCCGGGGCCTTTCCCCTGGAAAAACCAACAGCCCATACAACTGCTCTTCCTCCAACCCCCTGCCGATAGGGCAATCCCTCTCCCCTGGGGCAATTACGAGATAAGGTTGGATATCGCCATGTCAAACGTCCTCCACGAAGAGACCGCGGGCGATATAGACGTCGTAATCGACATGGAGTTCATCCGCAGCGCCTATACCCTGGTTTACGGCGCCGGGAACGGACTCGAGCTGGGCATAGAACTGCCTTTCTACTACACCTGGCGCGGGTTCATGGACGATATCATACTCGACCTGGAGATGATTGCCGGCGTGGAGCGAGGGTTGAGGGTGGAGCGGCCCGGATTCCAGTTCGATTACCGGTTGAGCAAGGGAGGGCAGACGTTCCTCTCCGGCCGGGAAGACGTTTTCGGCCTGGGCGATTTGTCTATCTGGCTCAAACGGTTGCTGGTGAAGGAAGGCGGGTTTCCGGCGGTCAGCGTCCGGGGAGCGGTGAAAATCCCCACCGGCGATAAAGATAAAGCTTTCGGGAGCGGCGAGTGGGACTTTTCGGCCGGTATCCTGCTGGAAAAAAAGTGGGGACGCTCCGTCTATTATCTTAACGCAGACCTCATCTTCCCCGGCGACCCTT
>JAUXIQ010000246.1 GCA_030620925.1 Nitrospinota bacterium | reverse complement strand
GTCCCCTTTATGTACCTGCATCCTGGCGCACATATTACCCTGTTGGGTGTAGTTGTATAGCGCTTCGTAGCTCTCAAGCTCTTCATGGATTATGGGGGCATCAGGCGCCATGGCGGAAATGGAATCGAAGACGGCGGGAAGCTCCTCATACTCTATTTCTATAAGACTCAGCGCCTCTTCCGCCGTATCCGAATCCGCTGCGCAAACCGCAGCCACGGGGTCGCCCACGTAGCGCACCTTATCGGTAGCCAATACTTGCTTGTCCCGGATGGCCTGACCGTATCGGGGGAGGTCGACTTCCCGTCCGGTAAGCACCGCTTTGACTCCCGTAAGCCTGCTCGCTTTCTCCGTGTTTATGCTCAGTATCCTGGCGTGGGGGAGGGGGCTTCTCTTGATCCTGGCATAGAGCATGTCCGGCAGTTCTATATCCGCGGCGTAGACCGCCTCACCGGTAACTTTGTCCAGGGCATCCACCCTGGGCACCGATTTACCTACAACATCAAGTTCAGTCATCGCGTTTCTCCGGCTCCAGGAACAGCGTTATTACCCGTTCACTATACATAATTTCTGTGGGACTCACAAGAGTTTCAACTCAGAGGTCATTATGGATTGTAACGATGACGCTAGAGCTAAATAGCGGCAGCACGAGATGGCCGTAAAAATGTATGGACGGCCCGATTGCCGCGATGTTATAGTTTTTTAACCGGACTATTGGAGTAGAAAGCTCAGACATTATGATTGCCGGATAAATCTACAACTCTGCTTTTACAGGTGACGGAATGCTCGAATCAATAGAAGCCATCGAGAAGGCGCTTACCGAAAACCAATACGTGACGGACAGGCCCCTTGCAACCGTCCTCTACCTGGCACAGATGATTCGGAAACCGGTGCTGCTGGAAGGTGAGCCGGGTGTGGGAAAGACGGAAGTGGCCAAAGTGCTGGCAAAGGTCTACGACACACAGCTCATCCGTCTCCAGTGCTATGAAGGATTAGACGTCCATTCGGCGCTCTATGAGTGGAATTACCCCAGACAGATACTGGAGATACGCATCAGCGAGCTGGGTCATAAATCAAAGGAGGAGGTGAAGAAAGACATCTTCTCCGAGGAGTTTCTGCTGAAGAGGCCTCTGCTGGAGGCCATCACCTCCGATGCAAGCTCGCCCCCGGTCCTTCTCATTGACGAGATAGACAGGTCCGACGAAGAGTTCGAGGCTTTTCTGCTGGAAGTGCTTTCCGATTTTCAGGTGACCATCCCGGAAATAGGGACCATCACCGCCCGGCATCAGCCGCACATAATCCTTACCTCGAACCGGACTCGCGAAATACACGACGCGCTGCGGCGACGGTGCATTTACCATTGGATAGACTACCCCTCATTCGAGAAAGAGCTGAAGATAATAAACACCAAGGTGCCCGGCATTAAAGAAAAGCTGGCGGAGCAGGTATGCAACTTCATGCAGCTTCTGCGGGAGGAAGATTTTTACAAGAAACCGGGGGTATCGGAGACGCTGGATTGGGCGATGGCGCTCATCTCTCTGCACAAGGACGGACTGGACGAAGAAACACTGCGTACTACGTTGGGCTGCCTGTTCAAGAACAACGAAGACATGAACAAATTCCTGAGCCAGGATATGGAGCGCTTGTTGTCTGCAGCTAGAAACGAATGAGTCGGGGCTGAATACTTTTCGCCAACGCCGCGGCGAAATAAAAAGAGATAAACCATGGAAACGACGGCATCATCCGAAGGCCGTGATCTGCTGCAAAATATCCTCGACTTCACCTCCCTCCTCAGAAGTGAAGGGGTGGGAGTAACTATGGCCCAGCTTCTAGCCGCATTAAAGGGAGTCGCATGCACCGGCCTTGAGAACAGAAACGACTTCTACCGGGCGCTCTGCTGCACTCTGGCCAACAATCACCACGAGATAAAGGTATTCGACAGATGTTTCAAAACCTTCTGGGAATATCCGGATGAGGGCACCGAGAATCTCATGGTCCAGGCCAGAAAGAGGGCTTCGTCCACCGGAGAAGCCGATGAGCTCTCCGATGATGAGATAGTCATCGACCGGCTTCTGGAAGATGCCCGGCTGGACATGGAGAAAGACCGCCAACGGGAACCCCAGGCCATAGAATACAGCCCCGCTGAAATCCTCAGCGAAAAGGACTTTGACCTGTTCATGGACCGTGAGGCGGTCCAGGTGCAGCGGGCCATAGATGAGCTGGCCAAGAAGCTCAGCACCCGCCTCAGCCGCAGAAGAAGGCGCAGCGCAGGCGGAGACATGGTGGACTTGCGGAGCAGCTTCAGGCGCATCGTCAAACAGGGCGGCGAGCCCCTGCACCTCATCATGAGCGAGCGGAAATTCAAGAAGATAAAAATCGTCTTGCTGTGCGACGTCAGCGGCTCCATGGACTCTTACAGCCGCTTCTTCAGCCGCTTCATGTACGCCATGCAGAACAGGCGGGTTTCCGTGGAGACCTTCGTGTTCAGCACCAGGTTGACGCGCATCACATATCTGCTGCTGAACCGCAGTATAGATGAAGCCTTCGCACAGATGGGGAAAGAGGTGAGGGACTGGTCGGGGGGCACCGATATAGGAGGCTGCCTTCGAACTTTTAATACCGCCTATGCTCCCGCCATGATAGATTCACGCACGGTGATCATCATCGTGAGCGACGGATGGGACAGGGGAGATGCAGACCTGCTGGGCCGTGAGATGCGTCGCCTGCGTCAATCCGCTTACAGGACCATCTGGCTCAACCCGTTGTGCGGTCTGCCAGATTATGAGCCTATATGCAAAGGGATGCAGGCGGCCATGCCTTACGTCCACCATCTCATGCCCGCCCACAACCTTGCAAGCCTGGAAGAGCTGGCCCGCAAGCTGCCCTTTCTATGCTTCTGAGATGTGAGAGGGCATTTTGAAAAACCCCTTGTAAAACCCCACAGCAGACGGTACTGCGATTTATATATTAAATTCACCCTCACTCAACGCCCCAGCAATTTCTCGTAGGGGCGATCCTTGTGATCGCCCTGGGCGAATACGAGATTCGCCCCTACTTGCTGAACGCGGGGTTTGCAAGGGTAGGCGAGATTCTTCGCTTTGCTCAGAATGACAGCATAGAGACGTTGTAGAGACAATTCATGAATTGTCTCTACGAGTGGTTGTATTTTACATGTTACTCAGGTTACTAGAGTCACCCTCCCTTGACCCCGCCTGCCACGGGGCAGGGGTGGAGGGGATTAAGGGAGGGTGATCATGGGCGATCACGCCTGCCGCGTGACGGTCGTCCCTACGACACTCAACGCCCCCAGCAATTTCTCGTAATGGCGTCCCGCGGCAGGCGGGACCGCGCCCTGGGCAGGGCAAACCCTGCCCCTACATGTCGGGATTGTAGGGGAAGTTCCGCGTGTAGCGGGACTACCCACTGTCGTAGGAGCGGCATCTTGCCGCGATTCCGTCAGCAATAAATCTCCTCTCCTCCGGCCCCGCGGAAGGCGGGGCAAGCATGGAGGGGATTAAGGGAGGGGGGATTTGAAAAGAGCAAAAGAAAGCGGGTTTGCAAGGGTAGGCGAGATTCTTCGCTTTGCTCAGAATGACAGAATGCGGTGTTGTGCGTAGGGGCGGTCCCGCGTGTGGCGGGATATAACCCGCCCTACTGAGGCGTATGCAATACGCCCCTTGTATATTTAACTTACGTGTTATGTTATCCGGTACATTGGTGTTATGGGCGAGCCGTCCCGCGGAAGGCGGGCCCTTCGCTTCGCTCGAGGGCAAGATTCAGAATGACAGGATAGAGGCGTTGTAGAGATAATTCTGTTCCGCGTGGCGCTGGATCGTCCGGGGGGCTACCGTTTTTTGAGGGCAAAGTATATCTTTTCAGGAGTGAGAGGCAAATCGTGAATCCTGACCCCCACGGCATCATAGATGGCGTTGCTCAGAGCCGCCGCGGTGGGGGCGAGGACGCCTTCACCGATTCCCTTCGCCCCGTAGGGGCCTTCCTGGTGGGCTTCCTCAACGATGATCGGGATTATATGGCCGGGTGTTTCATGAACGGTGCCCATTTTGTAATCCAGGAAGTTTGAGTTGAGTATCCTGCCGTTTTCCATCTCTACTTTTTCCATGAGGGCGATTCCCTGCCCCTGTACCACACCGCCTACGATCTGCCCCACTACCAGGTCGGGGTTGATGGCCTT
>JAUXIQ010000139.1 GCA_030620925.1 Nitrospinota bacterium | reverse complement strand
GAATGGCCCAGGGGGGTGGTCTGCGAGAGCTGATCGCCGGTGTTCATGTATCCCTGGTTGTCGTATTCCAGGATAATCATGGGGTGGTTGCGCAATGCGGCGCCCACCAGTGAACCCATGCCGATATCCAGCCCGCCATCACCGCTGACCATGACGAAAGTTATCTCCATGTCTTGAGGTATCTCGCCCCGCTTCTTGCGCTCACGGTACATTTCCACCAGGCCGCTCAGTGTGGCGGCCCCGTTCTGGAACAGGTTGTGAATGTAAGTCATCCTGTGGGCGCTGAAGGGGAATCCGGAAGTCACTATCTCCGCGCAGCCGGTCTGGAAGAGGACCACCACATGGCCCTTGATGCCTTTCAGGAACAGGTTAAGGCTGGGGAATATGCCGCAGCCGGGGCAGGCGCCGTGGCCGGGGGCGATGCGTTTGGGCATGCCCGTCAGCCGACGGATGTTTATGCCTTTGACATCCACCTTGCCCGTATCAGGGTTCTTTTCCACGGTGATGCCGTTATCCAGGTCTTCCGCCGTGAAAGGTTTCATCACCCGTTCCATAACGTAGCCGGGGTCTCCGGGGTCTGCACCCAGGTAGTCGTAAGGGACATCTATCTTCCCCTCCAGAGATACTTTCAGGGCCTGACCCAGAAGCTCCTCGGCCTCCGTTATGTAGAACTGCTTGCCGCCGAGTCCGTAGATGCGGCTGAAGACAAGCGTCTTGTTAGCGGGGTCGTCCTTGAGGGCGGCCTTGATCTCCAGGCTCATGTTGCCGCCCCATGCCCCGTAGCTGTCCTGCCGGTCAGCCACGCAGAGGGCTTTCACCTTTTTCAAGGCATCCTGAATCTCTTTCAAAGGGAAGGGTCGCAGCACGTTGGTGGCTACCACCCCCACCTTGAGGCCCTTCTCGCGCATGCGGTCCACGGCGTCCCGGGTGGTGTCGTAGGCGGTGTTGAGGATGAACAGCGCCGCCTCGGCGTCTTCCATCCTGTAAGTCTCCACGATGGGGTAGCTCCTGCCGCTGAGCGTGCCTAACTCTTTCAACACCCGGGGCAGATGGCGATAGGCGGCCTCCATGGCCATGGCCTGCTGTTTCTTGTTATTTATGAGGTCGGGGTCGTTCATGTAGGGTCCGATGGTGATGGGGTTAGTCGGGTCGAGGGCATGATAAGGTGCGTCGTAGCTTCCCAGCCAGTCTTTAAGCGCCTTGCTCTCTTTGAACAGGCTGACCTTCCGCTTCTGGTGGCTGGTGAAAAACCCGTCCGAAGCCACGATCACCGGCAGCCGGACATCCTGCAGCTCCCCCAGCTTGACGGCGGCGAAATTCAAGTCGTAGACCATCTGGGGGTCCCTGGCCATGAATATTATCCAACCCGTGTTGAGGGCGAACATGATATCGCTGTGGTCGCCCAGGATGTTCAAGGGCGAGTTGATGGTCCGGCAGATCACGTTGAGCACCATGGGAAAGCGGAGTCCCGCCTGGCTGGGCAATTGCTCCAGCGCGAATAGCAGTCCTTGAGCGGAGGTGGCGTTCAATATCCGGCCGCCGCCCGCCGCCGCGCCCAGGCATATCCCCGCCGCGCTGTGTTCACCGTCGCCGGCGATCATTTTTATATCGTGCAGCCCTTCGGCCTTCATGGCGTCCAGTTCTTCAGCTATCTGCGTGGAGGGGGTGATGGGGAAATAACCCATCATGTGGAAGTCGATAGCTCTGCCCGCCTCGGCCACCATCTCGTTGCCGTTGAGGAAACCCGTTTCCTGGGGTACCTTCTTGAGCTTTTCCTTCGCGACCGCTTTCGCCATTTATTCCTCCTGTCAAACGGGCCGACATCAAAACAATAGCCCGCCGATTCTTAACTGAATATCGTTACTTTCCTTCAAGTCTGGAGGTAAGGAGCTCGTATTCCTCTTCCCGCTCCATCTTAAGAGCTTCTGTCGGGCAAATCCCCGCGCATTTGCCGCACCCTTTGCAGTATTGCAGGTTTATCCCCGTTAATACCTGGGCGGGTTTTCCCTTCTTATCCTTACCTTCCTCGAAGATCATGCAGTAGTCGGGGCAGGTTATCTCGCACTGGCCGCAATCTATGCATTTCTCCTTGTCCAGCACCGGGACGAAGCCTTGCCGGGAGCCGCTCCAGTCTTTTACCACGGTATTGCCCGGGTTGAGGATGATCCCCCCAATGGGAGTGTTCTCGTATCCCAGTTGAGGCGGTTCCTGCGCGTAAGGCAGGTAGGGATATTTGTCGTTCGGTTCGAAGGTCTCGAACTCTATCTCGTCGTGTCCTCGCTGGAAGGCCTTTATGTTGGGCTCGACCAGTTGGGGGTATCGCTTCTCGAAGGTGCTTCGTATGACTTCTTTTACCGCCTCCGGGTCCAGGAACTCCGTGGCCCTGGTAGCGGCACCCATCATGGGGGTGTTCAGCCTCACCTTCTCCTCCACTGAAATGTTGAGTGCGTCCACGCTGCCTATGGTCCCCCCGTGCAGCTCGAGTATATCCCTCATCTCTCTGGTGTTGAAAGGGGTGTTCACCACCACTGTGCTCTCAGGCCCCACTCCCTGGGTGAGAGGGAAGAGGCAGATGAGGTTGGGGTGGAAGATGACCAGCAGGTGGGGCTCCATGACCGGGCTGTTGGTGCGCACCTCCGTCCCCGTGTCGCAGTATCTTATGTAGGATTTCACCGGCGTGCCCTTCTTCTCCGACCCGTAGCTGGCGAAGCTGGCGCCGTTCAGGTCCATCCCCAGGATGCCCGCTTCGGCCAGCATCTGGCCGGCGAGGTTGGCGCCCAGGCCTCCTATGCTCTCCATGCGTATCTCGTAAAAGCCCAGCTCGTTTGTCCTGGGCATAATGCTTTTCTTTTGAGCCATTATGTGTCTCTCCTTTTCTCCGCAAGTCGCCTTGGAACGAAACAGGTGTAAGAGGTTATTTATTTGATCATTACAGGAATTTACCGCGCAGAAATTGAAAATCAAACACCTATCATAATATCTTCATTGCCGCCGTTTGTCCACCCAAACCGACACTCGAAAACGTTGGGTGGGTTTGAAACCCGCCCCTACAAGCCGTTTGCCCACCCAAACCGGCATCTGCGACTCTCTTTATATTTATATTTCCAGGTATGACAAAGAAACGGTATGTAAATAAAACGCAGCGGCTCAAAGCTCCTGGCGGCCCTGGAAGGAGCGGGCAAGGGTCACCTCGTCGGCGAACTCCAGGTTCCCGCCCACGGGCAAGCCGTGTGCGATGCGGGTCATCTTAACCCCCAGGGGCTTAAGCACCTTGAGCAGGTACATGGCCGTCGCCTCACCGGAGAGTGTAGGGTTGGTGGCCACGATAACTTCTTTCACCCCTCCTTCTTTCACTCTTTCCACAAGGGGTTCTATCCTGAGCTGTTCGGGCCCGATGCCGTCCAGAGGGGAAAGCGCCCCCATGAGCACGTGGTAGAGGCCCTTGAAACCGGCAGCCTTCTCAATGGAATAGATATCGCCCGGCTCCTCAATCACGCAGACCGTTCCTTTGTCGCGGGAGGGGTCCTGGCAGAGTTGGCAAGGGTCCTGATCGGTGAGGTTGTAGCAGAGAGAACAGTGAATGACCTTTTCCTTCACTTCCATGATGGCCCGGGAGAGCTTCTCCGCATCCTTCTCGGGCGTTTTTAATATATGGTAAGCGATCCTCTGGGCAGAGCGCTCGCCTATGCCCGGGAGCTTGTTCAACCGTTCGATAAGAACGGAAAGGGGTTTTGGGCGTTTCACCATGCTGCCTTTCAGAAAACTCAGAAGAGACCGGGGATATTAAGCCCCCCCGTCACCTTGGACATCTCTTCCTGCATCATCTCCTGCGCCTTGCGCAGGGCCTCGTTCACCGCCGCCGCCACCAGGTCTTCGAGCATCTCCACGTCTTCAGGGTCCACTACTTCTTTCTCTATCTTGATCGACATCACTTCGCTCTTCCCGTTGACGGTAACGGTTACCATCCCTCCTCCGGCGCTTGCCTCAATTGTCCTGGTGGCCAGCTCCTCCTGCATCTTCAACAGCTTTTCCTGCATCTGTTGCGCCTGCTTCATCAAGTTTCCCATGTTGCGTGACATCGTCTGTCTCCCCTCTGGTATAAACTATAGACCCTCCAGCCCGTCGGTATTGGAAAAAACAGGACTAAGGTTAAAAGGGTGTCTGTTCCTTTCCTCCATCCACAATGCGTCCTTCGAACATATCCAGCATATGCCTCACAAGCGGTTCCGCCAGGGGGTTCCAGGGTTCGTGGGTCTCCTTCGCTGCTTCATCCGGCTCTAAATTTCCCATATCCGGGCCAGCGTCGGCAAAACCGACCCTTACCCGCCGGCCCAGCGCGCTGCACACCACCTCCTGGAGGTCTGACAGCTTCCCTGTAGACTTGAGAAGCTGGGCGGTAAAACTGTACTCCCTGGGAAAAGCTATCTCCACGGCATCTTCGCTCACATCAGCCAGCCACCCCTGCGCCAGGTATTGCGCCAAGTGGTTCATCTTCTTCGCTTCGCTCAGAATACGCTGCCACAGCTCTTTTTTAGAGTCTTCCGGGCCCGGTCGGTCCTCCTCGGGGTGAGGCGCATCCATCATCTGCTCCGCCTGCGGCCCTTCTTCGCTCTCTTCGTCGCGGCTCGCCTCAGTTTCTCTCACCAGCGGAAGCGATTCCTGCTCATCGCCGCCTTCATAGAGGGGCCCGTAGCCACCTCCCCCCAGCTTGCCCTCCAGTTCTTCCAGCCTGGACAGTATATCACCGAGCGACATGAAGGATTCCGCCCGGCTCATCTTAACCAGAGCCATCTCCATCACCAGGTCCGGGTAAGAGGAACCGATCATTTCGCTCTCGGCCTTTGCCAGCAGGCTGAAGAGGAGCTGAAACCTGCTGAGAGGGACGCGCTCAATCTGCGCGGCCATGGTCTCGCGCCTCTCAGGCGGCACTTCCGGCAGGGAGGTCGCCTCGCCACCGGCCTTCAGCACCACCAGGTCGCGCAGGTAGCGCAGTAACTGGCCGCAGAAGAGGCGGGGGTCTCTTCCGTTGGTTCTTATCTCCTCCACCTGCCCGAGCAGGGTCGCCGCATCCCCGGTCAGCAGCGCGTCCACGCAGGTTGAAAGCACATCGTAATCCACCATCCCCAGGACGGCCATCACTTCCTCTGCGGTGATCTTCCCTCCGCAGTAGGAAACAAGCTGGTCCAGAAGGCTCTGGGCGTCGCGCATGCTTCCCCTGGCGCTGCGGGCTATTATCTCCAGGACTTCCGGGGGCACGCCCAGGGAGTCCTTCCCGTCGATCTCCCTCAAATGCTCGCTGATCTGAGACTGCGGGATGAGCCTGAAGTCGAACCGCTGGCATCGAGACACTATGGTGGCCGGAACCTTGGCTACTTCCGTGGTGGCCAGGATAAATACGACTTCGGGCGGCGGCTCTTCGAGAGTCTTCAACAGTGCGTTGAAGGCGTGGATGGTCAGCATATGGACTTCATCGATTATGTATACCTTGTAACGCCCCCTGGAGGGAGCGTATTTGACGTTCTCCCTGAGGCTGCGTATCTCCTCTATGCCGCGGTTGGAGGCGCCGTCTATCTCTATCACGTCCATGGAGCCGCCTTCGACGACCTCCACGCAGGGAGCGCACTCCCCGCAGGGGTCTATGGTGGGGCCCTGCTCGCAGTTGAGTGCCTTGGCCAGGATGCGGGCGGTGGTGGTCTTGCCCACGCCGCGGGTTCCGGCGAAGAGATAGGCGTGGGCCACCCGGTTGTTTTCGATGGCGCTCTTGAGGGTGGAGGTCACATGCTCCTGTCCCACCACCTCATCGAAGGTCTGAGGCCTCCATCGTCTTGCAGTTACCTGGAAAGACACGTCGCAGCCCTCTGCTCTGACCACCGTTCAACTCAATACCCGGCAAATCAACAGGTCGGATAGCCTGTTCCCGATACATTTATCGCCGCTGGTAGACGGCGTGAACTACTCATGCGAGGATAAAGGGCCGTGCACCCGGCATTGACTTCCCCTCCCCGGACGCTTCCCGCGATCGAAACTCAAACCAGGTAGACTCGCGGCACACGGGAAG
>JAUXIQ010000009.1 GCA_030620925.1 Nitrospinota bacterium | reverse complement strand
GGATGAGAAAAATTTTATCGATTTCTCGCGTTCCTCCATGTGGCTGGCCATGGAGCTGCCGCAGGTGAACCCCAGCCCGGAGAACATTGTTGCCAGGCCTGAAAGCCCGATTATAAGACAATGCTACTTCGTGCAAAATCTGCCAGACCTGTCTCTGGAAGAAGCACAACTATATTGGCGTATGCACCACGGCCCGCTGGTGAGATCAGTGGCCCCTGCCATCAGACTCAAGCGCTATATGCAGGTTCACAGAGTGCCCAGTACTCTTATTGACCCATTGAGGGAATCGAGGGGTAAGATGGAGGAGCCGTTTATGGGTCAGGCTGAAGTATGGTATGATCGAGCGGAATCTGCCGGAGCGAGAGGAACACCGGAGGGAACGCAAGCCATAGAACGGTTAATCGAGGACGAGGCGAAATTTATAGATTTTTCACGATCCGCTTCAGGGGCGGGCAAGGAACACGTGTTCATAGACAGATAACAGCTTCGTGACGAGCCAGCCTTCTCCTCAAAAACCGTACAGCCCGGCAAGAAGATGTTTTAAAATTCAGCGCTAAACAGCCCAACAAAATGGTTGGTGAACAATTTTACTTTAAGGAGGTATGCCATGCTTTGCCGAACGAGAAAGCCAAATCGACGGCCTTTAATCTCACTGGCAGTGTTGGTAATTCTCGGAGTGCTCATCGCTCCTGTTCCACAAGCGCTGGCCGATTCTTCCAATGGGATCGTTAGAAACGATTACTTCGTTAATCACAAGAGCATTGAGCCCCTCTACGAGCAGTACAACCTCGATCCCAACGTCCTCATCCATGTGCGGGAGGTGGTGCTTTCCGGGCGCGAGCGGACCGCACCAAAGGATGGGAAGGTTATACTCTTTCTCCATGGCTATCCCACTCCCGGCTACATCGCATTCGACCTCGATCATGAGAATTGCTCGATGATGCGCTACCTTGCCCTTCATGGCTGGGATACGTTTGCCCTGGACTATGAGGGATACGGCCTATCCACAAGGCCTCCCTCGATGGACGTGCCTTCAGATTTCCCTGAGAGCAAGGCGCCCATCCATTCTGATGTTGCAATCAATGACGTGGAGCGGGTGGTCGATTTCATCATGAACCTCAGAGGTGTGGAGAAGGTCCATCTATTGGGCTGGGCACTGGGCGCTTCCCGAACGGCGCCCATCTACACCATCCGACACCAGGACAGGGTGGCCAGGCTGGTCCTTTTCGCTCCCGGATACGAAAACCTGGGATTGGCCGAGAATTATCGCGGCTACGAAGGCTACTTTAACATCACGGTAAAGGTGATTACTATTAATCCCTCTTTGGGAGATTGGTACCAGTTGGGCGCCAAAGATGAGCTTCTTATTCCCGGTGTTTTCGAAGTTGTCAGAGACGCATTGCTTGATTCTGATCCTAAATCCGATGAACTGGAAGGCTCCTTTCTAGTTCCATTGGGGCGTTTAGTTGACATGCTGCGGGCCAATCCGCAGTTCGATGCTTCCAAAATAACGATACCCACCCTTGTCATACGCGGAGAATATGACACTGTAGCCACACGGGAGGACAACAAACTGCTCGTAGAGGAGCTGGGCAGCGATGTCAAAAAATACGTGGAAATCCCCAAAGCCAGTCACATAATCCCTTACGAGAAAGCCAATGTTCAGTTTTTTAAAGCGGTCAAAGACTTTCTGGAAGCCAAATCAGACTGAAGACGAAGCGTTGAGGGCCTGGTCCTATTAATAAATGAAATTCTTATAAAAAACGATCACAAAGGTCGAAACCCGGCAAAATCGGAATAGAGGAGTGTTGAGCCGCTTCTGAGGCGGTTTTACGGCGGATAGTGCCCTTTTTCCGGAAAAATGCGACCTTGGATTTTCTCCTTCCGATTGTGTCTTTTTTTGTCCCGCGACCCATTGATTTTATAAGATTATCTCGTATAGACCTTGGATTTCCGCATCTATTCTATAGAGGGGGTTTTAACCATCCCGCCGGAAAAAATTAACCACTAAGGCATCACGCCTGCCGCGTGACGTTCCGCCGATAATTACTGATATTCTTTAGGGTCTTCGTGTCTTTGTGGTCAGTCCTCTATGGTTGAAGCAACCCCAGGATTTGCGGGGTTGAAGAAGCTAAATCCTTAATTTTAAAGGGTTTTTATGGGGTTAACGGTATTATGGGCACTCGGCGTAAACCATTGAATACTAAACCATTTTGAGCGCTTGGAGGTTGCTTAAGCAAGGGGGTGGGTAGGGCAACCTTGCTGGCCGAGAGAACACGCGGTGAGAACTCCTCCTGGGCGGATAAATAAGCGTTGATAATGCAGGGAGAATATGAGATAAATATATTTCATCCTGCCCTCCGACGCATTGACTTTAGCTCAATTAGACCGTTCCGGCCTTAATTCTTATATGGATAAAAAGTAAAGAAAGGAGCGTTTAATGAAGATTCACGAGTACCAGGCAAAGGAGATTCTGGCCAGGCACGGCGTACCCATTCCCAGGGGCAGAGTCACCAGCGACCCCAAAGAAGCCAGAAAAATAGCCGAAGAGCTGGGCGGTACGGTGGTCGTCAAGGCCCAGATACACGCCGGCGGAAGGGGCAAAGGAGGCGGCGTCAAGCTGGCCAAAAATGCGGACGAAGCCGAGCAGTACGCCTCGGAAATCATAGGCATGAACCTGATAACCCATCAGACCGGCCCCGAAGGACAGAAAGTCAAAACCGTCCTGGTGGAAGAGGGCATGGCTATTCAGAAAGAGCTTTACCTGGGCATGGTCATAGACAGGAACAGCGCCGCTCCGGTGATGATGGTCAGCGAGGCGGGCGGTATGGAGATCGAGCAGGTGGCCGCCGATACGCCCGAGAAGATAATAACCGAAGTCGCCGACCCGGGCCTTGGGCTTCGGCCCTACCAGGCCCGGAAACTGGCTTACGGGCTGGGGCTGGAAGGCGATCTATCCAGGAAAGGCGTAAAATTCATGCAGGCTCTGTTCGACGCTTTCGTCAAGAACGACTGCTCCCTGGCCGAAATCAACCCCCTGGTAATCACTGAAGGGGGAGACCTGCTGGCGCTTGACGCCAAGATAAACTTCGACGACAACGCCCTCTACCGGCATAAGGACACGACAGAGCTGCGAGACCTGGACGAAGAGGAACCCCTGGAAATAGAGGCTTCAGAATATGACCTCAACTACATAAAGCTCGACGGCAACATCGGCTGCATGGTGAACGGCGCCGGGCTGGCCATGGCCACCATGGACATCATCAAGCTGGCGGGAGGAGAACCCGCCAACTTCCTGGACGTGGGCGGCGGCACCAACGTGGAGCGGGTGGCCAGCGCCTTCCGCATACTGATGTCCGACGATAACGTCAAAGGTGTGCTCATAAACATCTTCGGCGGCATCGTGCGGTGCGACCGGGTGGCCCAGGGGGTGGTCGAGGCCATGAAGCAGGTGAAAGTGGACATGCCGGTGGTGGTGAGGCTGGAGGGAACCAACGCCAAAGAGGGCGGTGAGATACTGAACAGCTCGGGGTTGAACTTCGTTGTGGCACAGGACCTGAAGGACGCCGCGGAAAAAGCCGTGGCCGCAACGAATTGAAAATTAATTCATCTCAGGGCGGAGAAATACCCCTTTGTTGACATAGAGGAGGTTCGATTAATGAGCATACTGGTGGATGAAAATACCAGACTTGTGGTCCAGGGCATCACGGGCAGCGAAGGCTCCTTCCACACGGCGCAGTGCAAGGAATACGGCACCAAGGTGGTAGCCGGGGTGACACCGGGCAAGGGCGGGCAGGAAGCAGAAGGTATCCCCGTGTTCAACACCGTCGCCGATGCGGTGAAGAACGAAGGGGCCAACGCCGCCATCATCTTCGTCCCTCCCCCCTTCGCCGCCGACGCCATTATGGAAGCCGCCGATGCGGGGACGGGAGTGATCGCGTGCATAACCGAAGGCATACCCACCCTGGACATGGTGGAAGTCTACAAATTCATAAAGGATAAACCGCTCAGGCTCATAGGACCCAACTGCCCCGGCGTAATATCCCCCGGGAAATGCAAGGTGGGGATTATGCCCGGCTTCATACACAAGGAGGGCGGCATAGGGGTGATCTCCCGCAGCGGCACCCTCACCTACGAAGCGGTGGCGCAACTCACCGCCCGGGGGCTGGGCCAATCCACCTGCGTGGGTATAGGCGGAGACCCCATCATAGGGACGAACTTCATCGACTGCCTCAAACTTTTCAAGGACGATCCTCAGACGGAGGCGGTGGTGATGATAGGCGAGATAGGAGGCGCTGCGGAAGAGGACGCTGCGGCGTGGATAAAGGAAAATCTGACCATACCGGTGGTCAGCTTCATCGCCGGCCAGACGGCTCCTCCCGGCCGCCGCATGGGGCACGCCGGAGCCATCATCTCCGGAGGCAAGGGCACCGCCTCGGAAAAAATGGCCACCCTCAAAGAAGCGGGGATCAGAGTGGTCGCCAGCCCGGCGGATATCGGCGACACCATGGTCGAAGCCCTGAAAAACTAAAAATGAACACGGGCGACCAGCCTTCGGAAGGCGTGGTCAAGGGGGAGGAAAGCGAATCTACCAGCAATAAATATCCCCTCCCCTGGAGGAGAAGGAATAAAGGGAGGGAGCAGAATAAAACCCGCAGGATTTGCAAGGGGTGGCGAGATTCTTCGCTTCGCTCAGAATGACACGATGCGGCGTCGTAGGGGCGTCCCGCGGCACGCGGGACCGCACCCTGGGCAGGGTAAGCTTCCCCTACAATCGCGCCTGGAAGGCGCTCCTACTTGTAGGAGCGGCATCTTGCCGCGACTAGTATCGGGCAAGGGCGAACCAGCCGGCCGCCCCTACTTAAAACACAGCTCCTGCCTTTTATAATACGCTCCGGCGCTCATTTGCGTTTGCGTAAAATAAGCCTGATGGGGGTGCCGGTGAAATCGTGAGCCTCCCGGAACTGGTTCTCCAGGAAACGCTTGTAGGAAAAATGGACCCCATCCGGATAATTGGTGAATATCACAAAAGTGGGCGGTCTGGTTGAGACCTGGGAAGCGTAGTAAAACTTCAGAGGCTTACCCCTGTACAGAGGCGGATGGTGTCTCTCCACCGCTTTTTCCAGAATAATGTTGACCTCCGAGGTGGAGATGCGTTTCCGGTGCCGCTCCACCACCTGATCGATGAAGGGAAAGACTTTGGTGACACGCTGTCCGGTGAGGGCTGAGACAGTAATGATAGGAGCATAGGGAGCGAATTTCAGTTTTTCCCGCACCTCCTCTGCATAGCGGCCTATGGTGCGGTCGTCTTTTTCTATGGCGTCCCACTTGTTGACGGCTACGATGAGCCCCTTGCCCGCTTCTTCGACGTAGCCGGCGATATGGGAATCCTGTTCGGTGATCCCTTCCACGGCGTCCGTAACCAGAATGGCTACGTCCACCCGCTGGATACTCCTGAGGGCCATTATGACCGAATATTTCTCCAGGCTGACACTCACACGACCTTTTCGCCGTATGCCCGCGGTGTCTACTATGGTGTACTCCTTGTCCTGATAGCTGAACCGGGTGTCTATTGAATCCCTGGTGGTGCCCGGTCGATGATGGACCAGCACTCTCTCCTGACCGATCATCTTGTTAACCAGCGAGGATTTGCCGACGTTGGGCCGCCCGACTATACATATTTTGGTGCCTTCTTCCTTCTCCGACATCTCCTCGGCTTCCGGCAACAGCTCCATCGCGGCATCCATCAGAACTCCGACACCCAGGCTATGCTCGGCTGAAAGCGGAATAAGCTGATCCACCCCCAGGGAATAGAATTCGGCCAGCAGCGGCTCCTGTTTAATGCTGTCTATCTTGTTCACCCCCACCAGGAAAGGGCGTTCGGATCTACGCAACATATCCACCATAACCTGATCTCCGTAGGTGGGACCTTCTCTCCCGTCCACCACGAGAACTATCAGGTCAGCTTCTTCCAGGGCTATGCGGAGCTGCTCGCGGGCGGCCTTCAGGATGTCGTCTTCCTCGGTCACGTCGAATCCGCCGGTATCCACTACCATTAACGACCTGTCCATCCACTGGATCTGCTCGTAGTTCCTGTCGCGGGTCACCCCCGGATGGCTTTCAACGATGGCCTTTCGCCTTTTTATTATCTTGTTGAAAAGCGTGGATTTGCCCACGTTGGGCCGGCCCACAATGGCTACCGTGGGTATAGACATTTTAATTACCTCTCGGAGTTAAGGCAGCGTCGAAAATACCCTATAGAGAACAATTGATACTTCGAGCATGGGGTCGAAGCGGATTACCCCACTTATTTTACGGTCCTACCGGGGGTAATAGCAAGAGGTCTTGAACAGATTGACTCGAGGGAACTAATTGGAGGCCACTGACTGTTGCGATTTCATCTGCTTTATGTAGGCCTCCAACCCGTAATATATCTGGCGGGCCACTTCCTGGCGGTATTTGGGAGATGAGAGGAGCTTCTCTTCCCTGGGATTGGTGATGAAAGAGGCTTCAATCAGCACACTCGGCATCTGGGCGCCTATGAGGACGTAGAAGGGAGCTTTCCTGACGCCCAGGTTTCTCGTTCTGTTCTTGCCTTTAAGCCCTTTGACAAGTGAGGATTGGATATTATGGGCCAGGACCCTGGATTCGTCTATCTTGGAGTTCAACATGATGCTGCTCAGAATTTCCTCCAAGTCGCTGATCTTCTTATAGGAAGCCTGGTTTTCCCTGGCCGCCGTCTGCTGCTCTTCCTGGGTAGTTGCCAGACTGAGGTAGTAGGTCTCCATGCCGCGCACGTTGCGCTTCTTGTTGGCATTTATGTGAATGGAGACGAAGAGGTCTGCCTCCCGGGTGTTTGCTATGGCGGTGCGTTCTTCCAGCGGCAGGAAGACATCGTTGTAACGGGTCAGGTATACCCTTCGGCCGGTATTCTCTTCAATGATCTTCTTCAGCTTTTTGGAGATATCCAGCACAATGTCCTTTTCCATTAATCCGGTACGGCCGATGGCCCCGGGGTCTTTACCCCCGTGGCCCGGGTCTATGACTATGGTCTCGATACCCAGCCCCAATTGCCGGGCCAGGCTTAATTTTTCTTTGCCATTCTGCCGGTCGGATTTGCCTTCATCGCTTAAGGCGGGACGGCCACTCTTCTTCCCGTTGCCGCTCACATCGACGACGACGCGGAAAGGGTTTTTAAGCTCAAAAATCTTGTATCGGTCTATGCGGTCTAAATCCAGAACCACGCGCACCGTTTTGTGGTCGTGCTGTCCGGCCCGTACCAGCTTGAGCAGACCATCGTTAATGGTGAGGGCGCGGCCGATAAGTTTGTCGCCGACTCGTGCACTATGAAAGTCTATAAACAGGCGGTCAGGGTTCTTGAGGACGTGTTTCTCATAAGTAGCGTTCGCATCCAGGTCTATGACTACCCTGGTGTAGCGGGGATTAGTCCAGTGGCGGACATCCCGCACGGTGACCAATCTTGAATTGGATTTAGGCTTTTTCTTAGGCGGCTCATAGTGGGAGGCCAGTTCTTTTAATCGGTTCCTGGCCTTTCTCGCTTGCTTGGTATTCCCGTAGTATTTGAGAACTCTGTCGTACGCCCCATGGGCGCGGCTGTACTGTTTCAGCTTCTTGAAATATATATCTCCCGCCTTAAGGGTAGCCAGCGCCGCAAACCTGCTTTCAGGGTAATAGTAGTATAACTCCCGCAGAGAGCTGAGCGCCGATTGGAGATATTTCTTGTTTCGAGTTTTAGCGTAGAGCTCTAAATACAAATTGCTTACGTCAAGGAGAATATTGTCGATGAGGCGAGTGTTGGCATTCTGTATGTAGACCAGCTTATACCTGTTTATGCACTGCAGCCAGTTGGCTTCTTTGAGGGCAAAAGATGCTGAGGCGTATAACTTCTTCCGGCATTTGATCGCTTCCTCGTAAAGTTCAGTATCATTGCGGCTGACGGAAACGGAGGCGGCTGGCAGGATTATCCATGCGGAAATAATGGTGCAAAGAAATATTTTAAATTTTCCTCTCAACCTCAATTCCTTTAGCTGTAAGAGATATCAGCCCATGGCGAAACCAAAATATTTTATCACTTAATTTTATTATTATACCCTGCTGGTTGTCAAGCACAAATCAGCACTGCCCATGCCTCCGCCTATGCTACTCAGAACCTGATCCACAAACCCGGGTTATGGCAGTTTTATTATGTGCCTATCTCCCAGGAATCGAGGTATTTTTTCTGTTTTTCGGTCAACTGGTCTATCAACACACCCATGGATTCCAATTTGAGCATGGCTATCCGGTTGTCTATGTCAGGGGGTACATTGTAGACGTCGGGTTTGAGGGAATCTCCATTCTTAACAATATACTCCGCGGAGAGGGCCTGGTTGGCAAAACTCATGTCCATCACGCTCGAGGGGTGTCCTTCAGCAGCGGCGAGATTTATGAGTCTGCCTTCCCCCAGGAGGTTGATACGGCGACCGTCTTTCAGCTTATATTCTTCCACGGAGGGTCGGACGATTCTCTTACTCACGCTTATTTTTTCCAGACCGGGGATATCGAGCTCGACGTTGAAATGTCCTGAGTTGGCCACCATTGCGCCGTCTTTCATGGCCAGGAAATGCTCTTCTCTGATAACATCTATGTCGCCGGTAAGGGTGACGAAGAAATCACCCTCGGGAGCGGCTTCTTCAATCGGCATTACGTCGTAGCCGTCCATGACCGCTTCCAGGGCCTTGAGAGGGTCCACCTCGGTGATCACAACCTTGGCCCCCATACCACGGGCCCGCATGGCAACCCCCCGGCCGCACCAGCCGTATCCGCAGACCACGAAAGTGGATCCGGCTATGAGCCTGTTGGTGGCCCGCACTATGCCATCTATGGTGCTCTGGCCGGTGCCGTAGCGGTTGTCGAAAAGATGCTTGGTGTTGGCGTCGTTCACCGAGATAATGGGATATTTGAGCTTCTCTTGCTTGGCCATACTGCGCAGCCGGATGACGCCGGTGGTGGTCTCTTCGGTGCCTCCTATGATGTGGTCCAGGACGGCTGTCTCTTGAGTGTGGATGGTGGAAACCAGGTCCGCTCCGTCATCCATGGTGATGCCCGGCGAGCGGGCCAGGGCCGAAAGAATATGCGAGTAATAGGTATCCCTATCCTCCCCCTTTATGGCGAAGACGGGTATCTCTTCATGTTTGACCAGAGAAGCCGAGACGTCGTCCTGAGTGGATAGAGGGTTTGAGGCGCACAGCACCAGCTCCGCCCCTCCCGCTTTAAGCACAGACATGAGGCTTGCCGTCTCCGTGGTCACATGAAGGCAGGCGGAAATGCGAACACCTTTAAGAGGCTTCTCTTTAGCGAAGCGCTCTTTTATTATGTTGAGCACCGACATGCTCTGATTTGCCCACTCAATCCGCAATTGCCCTTCATCGGCGAGCTCGATGTCTTTAATATGATAATCCATTTCTCCTCCATTTTCTCGGACGGTAAATAAAAACTGAGCCCTCCACTTAGTTTATACATGGAGGGCCTGTTTCTGCAATTACAAAAAGATGTCTAAAGGCCGGCATCACTGCTGATGGCTTCGGCCTTATCTGCCTTCTCCCACGTGAAATCGGGGTCTTCCCTGCCGAAATGGCCGTAGGCAGCGGTCTTCTTAAAAATGGGCCGCCTGAGATCCAGGGTCTTGATTATTCCGGAGGGGGTAAGTGAAAAATGTTCCCTTACCAGAGGCACGAGCTTATCTTCATCGATCAGCCCTGTGCCGTGAGTGTTAACCATGATGGACACAGGATCGGCCACCCCTATAGCGTACGCCAACTGGATGGAACATTTTTTAGCCACACCGGCGGCCACCAGGTTTTTAGCCACGTAGCGGGCCATATAAGAAGCGGACCTGTCCACCTTGGTGGGGTCTTTCCCGGAGAAACATCCCCCCCCGTGGCTTCCCACACCTCCGTAAGTGTCCACTATGATCTTTCTACCGGTAAGACCGCAATCCCCCTGGGGCCCTCCGATGACAAAACGTCCGGTGGGGTTGATATGATAAACGATATTCTTTTCATCGAGGAGCTCAGGGGGAATGATCGGCGAAACGACTTCTCTGATGATGTCCCCGGTTATCTCCTCCAGGGTGACCTCGGGAGCATGCTGGGCGGCGACTACTACTGTATCAACCCTCCTGGCTATCCCGTCAGCGTATTCCACGGTAACCTGGGATTTGCCGTCGGGCCGGAGGTAGGGCAAGACCCCATTTTTTCTCACTTCAGCCAGACCCATGGTAATCTTCTGGGCCAGCATTATTGGAACGGGCATCAACTCTGCGGTTTCATCGGAGGCGTAGCCGAACATGAGCCCCTGATCCCCTGCGCCCTGTTCTTTATGCAGCCCCGTTCCTTCGGTAACCCCCTGTGAAATGTCCGTCGACTGTTCATCGATGGAAGTTATTATGGCGCAGGTCTGGTAATCGAAGCCGAAGCTGGCGTCCACGTAGCCGACGTCCTTGATGGTCTCCCGGGCCACCTTGGGTATATCCACGTAGCAGTTGGTGGTGATTTCGCCTGCTATGAAGGTCATCCCGGTGGTGACCATGGTCTCGCACGCCACGCGCCCATAAGGGTCTTCGGTGAAAACGGCATCCAGAACCGAGTCTGAAATCTGGTCTGCAAGTTTGTCCGGATGGCCTTCGGTAACCGACTCAGAAGTGAATAAATAACTATTCTGCCCCATAATTTCCTCCGCGCGGGGACACAAAAATGCCCTCTTACAAAACTTAATTCTGGACTTTATTACTGGGATATACCAGAGGTGTGTTTGCTATTCCGATTCAGGCTCTATGAGCCAGTATCTACCGTTTTTCCTTCTTTGAAACAGGTTCACCTCATCGGTTTGGGAGTTTATGAATAAAAAGAAGTCGTCTCCCAGCGCTTTTATCTGCATCAGGGCTTCTTCAGGGGCCATGGGCTTCCTGGAGTAAGTTCTTCCCCTGATGACTTCCGACGAAGGGTTCTCTTCATCCACTTCCGTTGAAGCCGTCTCTTCCAGAACTCCCTTCTTCTCCTGGCTCTTCCTGCTCTTTATTGCTACGACCCTGCGTTTGTCTTCAACTACCTGGCGCTGGACTTTATCGGCGACTTTATCCAGTGAGGTGAATATATCATTTGTTTGTGTCTGTCCGTGTATGGTCACCCCGTTAATCAGAAGGGTAACTTCAGCTATTTGCCTGAATTTCTCGGCTCTCAGTATAACATGAACATCGGGTGTGCCGTCTATAAATTTATTTAATTTACCGATTTTTTTTTCTACGTATTCCTTGAGGTCTTCGCTCAAATCGACATTCCTGGCCGTTATCTGTAGAGACATTGATCCTCCTCCATCTCAACTTGAGGGTCACCTCAGGTTTTAACCAAACTTAAACCCTGTCCTCGCTCCTTTTCCCTCCCATGGCAGATTGTAATTTGAACAGCCGCTTCCTGCCCCCTGAAGGCTGTATGTTCAGCTCTTTCCGATATTTAGCTATCGTGCGTCGAGCAATATTGATATTCATTCCACTGAATCGTTCCACAATTTCCTGATCTGTGAGCGGTCTCTTACCGTTTTCCTGCTCTATCATCTTCTTCAGCGACCGTTTCACTACCACTGAAGACAACGTGGTGCCATCCTCGGAATCGATACCGCTGTGAAAGAAGAACTTGAGCTCGAAGAGACCCTGCGGTGTGTTGATATATTTATTAGTAACCACCCGGCTAACCGTGGATTCGTGCATCTCTATATCTTCGGCAACATTTCGCAGCACCAGAGGTTTCAGATTCGTTATCCCGTAATCGAGAAAATTGCGTTGAAACTTGACTATACTCTTAGATACCTTGTAAAGGGTATTACGCCTCTGTTCTATGCTTTTAATCAACCAGAGAGCCGATTTCAATTTATCTTCAAGAAACTGCTTGGCCTCCGGATCGCAGCTTTTACGCTGTCTTAAAATTTTTCTGTAAAACGAATTGATCTTGAGATTGGGAATGTCGTCTTCGTTGAGTATGACCTGGTATTCATCGTTTACCTTTACCACAAACACGTCGGGGAAAATATATTCCGCTGTCTCTGGATTGAACTTGCGCCCTGGTTGGGGTTCAAGCTCCCTTATCAGGCCGATGGCGGATATAACCTTATCCTGAGGTGCTCTTAGCTTTCTGGCCAGCCAGGGGAAATCGGCGTTCATCAAGTTTTCCAGGTGATCTTCGATAAGTCTCTCCGCCAGGGAGTCCCTTTTCCCAAGAGCCCTTAGCTGGAGAAGGAGACATTCCTTCAAGTTCGTAGCTCCCACCCCCGCCGGCTCGAAGGACCGTATCAACTCTGCAACTTTCTCTACTTCATGGACACCTACGCCGAGGCTGGTCACCACCTCTTCTGTATCGCACTGCAGATAACCCTTTTCATCGATATTACCGATCAGAAAATTCCCGATCCGCCTATGAAGCTCATCGTCTGTGGCTATCACCAGTTGGGAGAAGAGATGATCGTTGAGGGATATTTTGCTACGGATGATATTTTCTAAGGAGTAGTTCTCGTTCGGTAAGTCTTCCTCGGAGAAGGAATTGTCATAATTTTCCTGGATATAATTTTCCCAATCCAGTTCGTCTCCGGTTCCGTCTTCAGAGCCTTCTTCCTCACGCTCTTCGGACTCGCTGCTTTTGATGGTCTCCTCTGCGTTATCGATCTCTTCTAAAAGTGGATTTTCCGTAAGTTCCTGGTTTATACGCTGCACCAGTTCGAGCCTGGTGAGGGGCAAAAGCTTGATGGCTTGCTGGAGCATGAGAGTCATCACCAGCCTTTGCTCTTGCCTGAGATACAGCTTGGTTTCCATCTACAGTATCAACCCCCATCAATGCCCTGTATAGGCTATTTCAACATCATTCTCAACATCAATACCAATTTATCGTTATCCCGTCGTTGCCAACGGATTGAGCTTATTTTGCCTGGGGATGAAAGACAACGTTCACTCTGGTGTCTTTGCTGCCCTTCACTATGCTCTTCTCATCCCTCAGGAAAAGTACCATCACTTCGCCGGTTATAAGATTGTCGCCATCCTCCACCCGGGGATTGCCCCGTAATTCCACCTTCTCTTCTTTATTATAATATATGGCTTTTTCAGCGTACGCCACTCGGTTTTTATCCTGTAACCTTACGTTACCAGTGGCTATCATCTTCTCCATTGCGCCGGAACTCTGGTAATTAACGATTCGCAACTCATCCGATTTGATGGTGAGCTCACCACGGGTGACCACCACGTTCCCTTTGAAAATTACCAAGCCGGTCCCGCTCTCAGATTCCATCAAATCTGAGGAAACACGTATGGGCTCACCATCCTTGGACGGAGAACCGCCTCCTTCCTCTCCTGCAAGAGCGGGAATGGAAAGAAGCACTGCCAGGAGAAAGGCTATCCCCACTACGGCAGTAATAATATGTGAATAATGTTTATTCAATCCGATCACCTTATATGCAGATATAAATCCGCTGCCAGCCTGAAACTCAGTTCAACTGCGCGCTGACATTATCTTTGATATATATTTTCTGTTTCGGTACATGGATGGTCATCACACTGCCCGATATGGAGCTTCTCGGTCCTTCGGCCCTGGCCGGTCCTCTCGTTCGTATAGTCTCTTTTTCTATATCCCAGTAAAGGGCATCCGAGTAGAGCACATAATTTTCACTGGAAATGACCTTCACATTACCGGATACCCATAACTCTTTGTTCTCCTGAGAATATATCCCCTGATCACCGATAATCTTCAGTTGGCCTTTGTCTTCAGTGATGATCAGCAGATCGATTCCTTCCAGGTCTACGCGGCTCTCTCCATCAAAAATATTGGCTCTCTGCGAATCGAGCATCCATTTGAGCTCTCCGACTTCTCGCTGGACAAGATGAACTTTGTTTATTGAATTTTCGGGAACTACCGAAGTGGTGGAAATTTGGAGAGGAAGTTCTCTGGAAAAATAGCTCAGACAAAACATTGTGCTCATGGTTCCCGTCAGCCCCAGAGCAAGAACCAACAAAAAAATCCTGAGCTTTTTCACCACACGCTACTCCTGTATATTACGGATAATGCCAGTAAACCTACATTACTAATCTCGCACATGAAGTCCTAAAAGTAAAGAGAAAACTTATACAAGAATTATACCAAAATGGTAGAATTCGTATAAATTCTTTTAAATCCCATCAATTTCCCAGGCGGCGGCTATCTCCGCCGCCATATCCCGGTGGCGTTTCCCCCTAATAACCAATCTGATCTCCCGCTCTGTATCCGAAATATGGGAGAGAAATATGTCCAGTCGATCTTGAGGCAAATCGCTTTCTATCCGCGAGGCCCACTCCAACAGGGCCACGCCGTCATCCGAGAGGTAATCCCTTAATCCGATGTCCTCGGCATCTGCCACTGTATCGAGGCGATAAAGGTCTATATGGTATATGGGAAATCGTCCCCTGTAGTGGTTCACCATGATGAATGATGGACTGGTGACTGCCTGTTCAACGGCCCCCATTCCCTGCACCAACCCTCTGGCAAGGCAAGTCTTCCCTGCCCCCAGCTCGCCGAACAGGCAGACGAGGTCGCCCGCTTTGAGAAGCTTCCCCAGATTCCTCCCCAGAGCCACTGTTTCTTCAGGGCTTTCGGTACTGCACAGAAAACCATCTCCGACCCCACCCTGCTTGCTTTCCTCGTTCATTCACTACTCTCAGCCACTATTTCCCAGCAGCTCTTCCAGGGCCTCAGGGATGAGATCCAGGAGGTCACCCGCAAGGATCCCGGCCCTGCCCCTTCGTTCGACAGCTATGTCGCCGCAGCGGCCATGCAGGTATACGCCGAGGTTCAACGCGTTGCAAGGGGACAACCCCTGAGCGAGAAAGGACCCCATTATCCCTGAGAGAACATCGCCCATCCCTGCAGTTGCCATTGAAGGGTTCCCCGTGGAATTTATGAATATGTTCCCCTCAGGGTCGCACACCAGAGTGTGTGCGCCTTTGAGGGCAAGGTGGACGCTGTTGGCGGCGGCAAAATCCCTGGCCGCCTTTATTCTATCCCTCTGAATTTCCGCCACCGGGTACCCCGTCATCCGAGACATCTCTCCTGGATGAGGGGTGAGCGAGAGCGGGCCCCGGCACTTTTTAAGTACTTCCAGGCGATCGGTCAAGTTATTGCAGCCGTCGGCGTCTACCACAGCGGGTATTGAACATTCTTCCAGAACCTTGAGCTGAAAATCACGGGTTGAAGGGTGTGTGGTGAGGCCGGGGCCGATTACCAGAGCATCTTTATCTTTAAGTGATTTTTTAATTACAGGCGCCGCTTCCGCGGATATGGTTCCCTGGTCGGTTTCGGGAAGGGGCAGAGTCATCACTTCGGTGAGGGCGGTCTCCATCGAGGTGTTAAACCTCTCGGGAATTGCGAGGGTGACCAGGCCGGCCCCGGAGCGCAGAGCCCCAATTGCAGCCAGAATGCCCGCCCCCGTTTTCCCGGTGGAGCCTGCCACCACCAGGAGATGGCCGTAGGTCCCCTTGTGAGAATCGGGCTCCCTTTCCGCTATATACCCCGACAGGAGCTCTTCATTCAACAGGTTGACTTTTATCCCCTCGTCTTCCATCACCTCTCCGGGAATCCCGATATCCGCCACAACCAGTTCGCCCACATGGCGCGCGGCGGGGTATAAAAGCTGGCCCAATTTAGGGCGTCCGAAAGTTACGGTGAGCTGCGCCCTGACATGCTCTCCCGGTATTTCTCCACTATCCGAGCTGAGCCCCGAAGGAATATCCACCGCCACTACAGGTTTTCCCGAATTGTTGATCATGCGCATGACGTCACGAAAGAAGCCCTCCACGCCTGCTGCAATGCCCGTACCCAGGATGGCGTCCACGACCAGGTGGCAGTGATCGAGCATCTCCTCCAATCTCTTTATCTGCCCCCCGCCGGTTATCTGCTCTATGGTCAGGCCGGCCTTGAGCGCCATGCGGCAGTTGGCGGCCGCATCCCCCTTCAACTGGTCGGCATCACTCAGGAGGACGGTCTTCACGTCAACCCCCAGCCTGTCAAGATGTTTGGCCACAACAAAACCGTCGCCTCCATTGTTCCCTTTCCCGCATACCACCAACACTTCCCATCCGGCTAGCCGTGGGAACTTTTCTTGAAGAGCGTTCACCACGCAAATGCCGGCGTTCTCCATGAGGACTATTCCCGGGATGTCGTAATCCTCGATGGAGCGGCGATCCATCTCTCGCATCTGTTCTGCGGTGACTACTTTCAACGTTCGCACCTTCTCAAAAAGGGTCCCTCAACGATCACTCTTACGGCTCGGCGCTCTTTATCGCTTCAATCATCTCTCGCACGGCGCGCTCAAAGCCCACCAACACTGCCCGGGCCACTATGCTATGGCCAATGTTGAATTCTTCTATTCCGGGGATGGATGCTATGCGGC
>JAUXIQ010000175.1 GCA_030620925.1 Nitrospinota bacterium | reverse complement strand
CCCGTGGAGGTAACCTGCTCCAAGGTGGCACGGGCCTCTTCTTCATTGATCCGGAAGTTGACGGCGATATCAGCTCCGGCCTCGGCCAGCCTGATGGCTATAGCCTTTCCGATACCCCTGCTAGATCCGGTAACCAGTGCAATCTTTCCATTCAGCGTATCCATGATATACACACCTCTTTAATTGGTCGGGGTCATAAAGTTTGCTTAAAGATCAGGCCGGCTTCTGAACTTGTTCTACCTTGAACGGAGTTCCAAATCAAGGGTAAATAACTGATAGTCCCACTTAAGACACCGCGGGTTTATCCCGGTAACTACCATAACAGCGGGGCAGGTGAGCCCACCACCTCCTTGACAGGCGGGTACCAATCTGTTAAACGTCTAATGGAGAATTAACATCACAGCGCAGACAGTAATTCATCTCCCGCCTATAAGGAAATCTCATGTATTCTCACCAGCAATCAGACAACTCTTCTTTCAAGGAGCAAGGCCATGAGTAAAAAGAGAAGAAAGGGCACACCCATGATGGCAGCGGTGAGCACCCGGCTATCCAACACTACAATAAAAGAGAATATACTTGACGGTGAGGTGGCTTTCAGAACTCTGTCCAACATGGTGGACACTTACAACGTCCGTACTGTTCCCACTTTTTTCGTGGATCAATCGGCGATAGCGGAAGTCCTCGGCTGTGAAATATATTACCAGGACGACGCGGCCGCATCTGTTAAAACCCACCCCATTAAAACCCGAGAAGATTTAGCCCGACTCAAGGTGCCCGACCCCCATAAGGACGGCAGACTACCCAACCAGCTCAAGACCGCCGGGTTGATGTGCGAGCGTTACCCGGAGAACTCTAAATCGGGGTCTATAGGCGCCCCTTTCACCTTGGCTACGAACCTTGGAGGTCTTGAAGATGTCCTCATGAACACCGTTTCCGACCCCGAGTTCGTGGATGAGCTGGTGGATTTCTGCACCCGGGTCGGCATTGAATTGGGTAATGCCCAGTTGGAGATGGGTTGCAGCTCTTTTTTCGTGGGCGACCCCACGGCCTCCCTGCTGGACTCCAAGTCTTACGCCAGGTTCGCCGCCGCACCTGTTAAAAAGCTGGTCGAAGAGATGAAGGTGCCGATATTGCTGCATATCTGTGGAGATTCCACCCACCTCATAGAAGAGATGTGCGCAACGGGGATCAGTGGAATAAGCGTCGATACTGCGGTGGACATCCGCGCCATCGTGCCCCTGGTCCCTAAAAATGTCTTGATCCTGGGAAATCTTAATCCTATTGGTACAATGCTATCAGGCACTCCGCAAGAGGTGGTGGAGGAAACCACAGCGCTCCTGGACAAAATGAGTGATGTGCCCAACTGGCGCTTCTGTACCGGGTGCGACCTTCCTCCCGATACCCCTCTTGAAAATCTCAATGCCTTAATGGAAGCGCTGGATAACTATTAGAACACTGAGGGGTACCGGTTTGAAAAAACAAGATTCCCCTGGAAATCTTACTAAAGGGAAACGAGGAGACAGTCTAATCGCTCAACTTCGATCATGTGGACGCCGATGCCGGTACTGTAGAGGTTGAACCCAAAGGTTAATATAGACGGATATATCGAATCGCCCCCTGAAAGGACTTATTGGATGAAAGCTCGAGCGGTGGTTCTGGAAAAGGAAAAGCATCCCGTCAATTTGGAAGAGCTGACCGTTGAAGCCCTGGAGCCGGATGACGTGCTGATACGTGTTCATGCTTGCGGCGTGTGCCGCAGCGACCGCAACGTGCAGATGACCGGTGAGATGGTCACCTTACCCATTATTCTGGGTCACGAAGCAGCGGGTGTTGTCGAGGACGTCGGCGGCTCGGTGACTCAAGTGGAACAGGGCGATCACGTCATCGTTTCCCAGACACCGAGCTGCGGGCACTGCCCGGCTTGCGTGCGGGGGAAACCATACCTGTGCGTCGGCATGAATCCCAGCCCGGGAGGGGGGCGTCTCACCCGTAATGGAGAAGAGCTGAACCGCTACATGAGTATCGGGGGGTTCGCGGAACGTGTAGTGGTCCACCAGGGGCAGGCCATTAAGATCGATGCAAGAGCGCCTTTCGACAAAGTCTGCCTCATCGGATGCGGGGTGATGACGGGCTATGGCGCCGCTGTGCGCACTGCGGGAGTCGTGCCGGGAATGACGGTCGCCGTGTTCGGCTGCGGCGGGGTAGGGCTTTCCGCCGTGATGGGCGCGCGGCTGGCCGGGGCGGCGAAGATTATTGCCGTGGACACCGCTCCGGCGAAGCTGGAAATCGCCGAGCGGGTGGGGGCCACGCATTCCATCACCGCCGAAGACCCCGTGTCGGATATTCAAAAACTTATGGGTGGAGGGGTGGACGTTGCGATTGAAGCGGTGGGGACTACTGATGCCATGTTAAAGGCCATGAAGGCGACACTACCCGGGGGGACGACCGTAGTCGTCGGTGTGCCATCGTTTGCCGACAGGCTCAACTTCAGTCCGTTCCATCTGCTCATGGACCGCACCTTGCGCGGGTCACTGGTCGGCTCTGAGCACCCGCCGCACGATTTCCCCTATCTCGTAGACCTATATCTGCAGGGCCGTCTGCCGCTCGATGATCTGGTTACCGGGACGTTCCCGCTGGATGGGGTCAATACCGCTCTCGACCTGCTTGATAAAAATACCACCATCCGCAGCGTCATTTTAACCGCCTGAGAGACGGGCTTGGCCTGAGTTGATAATAGTATTCGTATTAGTGCTTCAGCTTAATAGATATATCGGCTGCAAACTAATTGGGGCAGAACATGGCTTTGTAGTTTGCCAGCCACTTTGGGCAGCTTCCGTATTCGTCTAGCCATTGAGGACGATTATTTTTCATTAAATCCAGTATGGCATCCTCGATTTTTCTGTGAAAACGGTAATCCTTTTTATTGACCTTCTTGCCGCACTGGGGACATTCTATCTCTATCACTTTAAATCTCCTTTCCGCAGCAGGGGCAGCATCTCCATTTCATTGAGGGAAGCCGAAAAATAAAAAAGGTCCCCCGGGTGATTTTTCACCACGGAAGACCTCGTCGCCTTCCGGTTAACGCTCATCAACGAACGTCAACAAAAATTTACTATACTATACTCTTGTCCTATTATCCTGTCAACAGAATTATGGGTGCTCTTGATGAGAACCGAATAATCCAAATCAGAAAAGGAAAGATTCTCTATTCATTAAAGCCGCCTACTATGCTTTAATACAGAAAATTCGTAGGGGGGTCGGGTTTCAGCGAGGCACTGCATCAAACTGATGGGAGGGTTAATGATGAGCGCTGATCTGAGCAGATTGCTCGGGCTAAAAACTACTGAGACCGAAGCACGCATAGCCGGTCCTTTAATAAAGGCTTTCATGAAGGAGTTCGGCGAAGAAAAAACCCTGAAGATAGCCGAGGAGGTTCTGGAAACTTTATCTTTCGAAACGGGTGCCGAGCTGGGGCGCATCATGGGGAATAACAGCTTCAGGCATTATCTCAAGGCATCCGAAGCATTCTCCGAAGGCGGTGTCCACGATTTGGAGATTGTGGAGCATAACCCTGCTAAGTTTGCAGTCAACATAACACGCTGCGATTACGTTAAGATGTTCGAGGAATTGGGGATAAGGGACCTCGGTTATCTATTGGCTTGCGGCCGTGATTTCGCCATGGTGAAAGGTTTTAACCCCAGGATGAAACTCACTCGCCCCAAGACCATCATGCAGGGCGACGACGTTTGCGATTTCTGCTATGAAATTGAAGAGTAGCATGGCTTCTGTTTAGTGCGTCAGACGACGGTTCCGGAGGGATGATTCGAAGGTTCGGAGGCTCGATTTTCAGTAAGAGGAGATTTGAACGTGAACAACAAAACGCTTTCCGACAAAGACCTGGAGCTGCTGCGGCAATATGATACCCCTACGGTCTGCAACGCCATCGAGGTCTTCAACGTGCGGCCCCGCAACACCGGATACATGGACAGCCGCATCAAGGCCTGCTTCCCGGAGATGCCGCCGATGGTGGGTTATGCCTCCACGGCGACGTTTCGCTCGGCAGGGCAGCCGGCGGCAGGGGGTGACTACGCCAACTTCGACCAACAAATCGAAACTTTCGGCGATCTGCCCGGGCCGGCAGTGGTGGTTTTTCAAGACCTCGACGACCCCACGGCTGCAGCGACTTTCGGCGAGATCATGTGTACAACGTACAAGACCTTCGGCGCGGTTGGCCTGGTGACCAGCGGCGCAGCCCGCGACCTCGATCAGGTGCGGGCGCTGGGGTTTCCGGCCTTCAGCAACGGCACTATTTGTGCGCACGGTTACGTGCACTTTTTGGACCTCCAGGTTGCGGTCCACGTCGGCGGCATCACCGTATACCACGGAGACCTGCTGCACGGCGATTGTAACGGGGTGACTACGATACCGGCCGAAATCGCCCCGGAACTCCCGCACGCTTGCGCTGAATTCGTTGCTGCCGAGGAAATAATACTCAGCTACTTCAAGGACGGCCAGGTGACTTCACAGGGATTGAACGAAGCGCGCGCCGAGAGCCGGGAGCGGATTACCGCCCTGGCGAAGCAGGTAAAGAAAAAGGGGTGAAAGTGTCCGACTCGTTGCTGCACTACGAAATCCACGGCGAGCATGGGCCGTTTATCCTGTTCGTTCACGGACTCCTTTCCAGCCGGGCCCAGTGGGCGCCGAATCTCGCAACATTCGCTCAGCACTACCGGCCCGTAGTAGTCGAGCTGCTTGGGCACGGCCGCTCGCCTTCCCCTGCCGATCCCGCCGCCTACTCGCCGTCCTCCTACGTTGAGAATTTCGAGCGAATCCGCCGGTTAGTGGGCTCAGAGCGCTGGTATGTCGTGGGGCAGTCCCTCGGGGCGGCCCTCACGCTGCGCTACTCGCTCGATTGTCCCGAACGCGTTACAGCTCAAGTGTTCACCAATTCGATGTCTGCGCTGGCACCCCCCGGATGGGAAGAAATAGTGAGGCCGTACGTTGAGCGGCAAGCGCGGGAGTTCGAATCCGACGGCCGCGCCGCACTGGAAAATCATCCCCTCAACCCGACGCGGGCACGCCATTTTCCTCCAGAGGTAAGAGCCGCGTTCCGCAAAGACCTGGCGCTGCACAACTTGCATGGCATCT
>JAUXIQ010000188.1 GCA_030620925.1 Nitrospinota bacterium | reverse complement strand
TTTTCTCCATTTCGGTTAATAACGGTTATGGTTTAATCGTTTTAAAGGTATTAAATCGGCTCCGTCTTTCCTCTATTCTCTTAATAAGTATATCGACAGTAAATCGCAGAATGTTAATTGCAAAATACACGGGTTATCGGTGTAATCCCTTGAATAGGTTGAATAAACTTCTTCTCTGGCCTGATCCGGAAGAGGTCGGTCCGGGTTTCGCGCAGGGTTTTCCCGCCGCATAATAAAGGGTTGTTATTCACGATAAAAGGGAGGTGCTCTCGATGGGGAATTCTTAATCACTCTGGTGAGAACTCTTTGAGCGTCATAGAGGACCTTTTATAACGTTATAAAGAAGGCACACTGACCATCAACACTGCTCATCGCTGTCCTTTGAGAGGCGGGATTCAGATGATCATCATAGCGTCGCCGTAGCTGTAGAAACGATACCCTTTGGTAACCGCTTCCTTGTAAGTGGACAGCGTTCGTTCACGCCCGGCGAAAGCGCAGACGAGTAACAAGAGCGTGGATTTAGGCAGGTGGAAGTTGGTTATAAGCGCGTCCACGGCCTTGAATTCGTACCCCGGATAGATAAAAAGATTCGAGGTGCCGCTCGTGGGCTCAATTGTGCCGTCGCTTCTGGAGCAGGCCTCCAGGGTTCTGGCGGCGGTGCTGCCCACACAGACCACTCTGCCGCCGGCTTCCCGCACCCTGTTTATCTCCTCGGCGCTTTGACTGCTCAAATAAAAGTATTCCTCCTCCATTTTGTGGGAGAGGACGTCCTCTCTGCGAACGGGCATGAACGTCCCCGGACCGATATGAAGGGTAACGGCGACTACCTTGACGCCCTGAGCGGACAATTTTTCGAGCAGTTCGATTGAGAAATGCAGCCCGGCCGTGGGGGCTGCGATTGAGCCGTCGTGCCTTGCGACCACTGTCTGGTAGCGTTCCCTGTCCATCATTTCCGTTTCCAGGGTTCCCTTCCCCTTTTCCCGCTTTATATACGGGGGCAGGGGTGTCCTGCCATGCTCCTGGAGCTTTTTCTTTAAAGGCCCTTCACTGCTTAAGACGACTATGCCCCTTCCGCCCTCTTTGAGTTCCCGCACTTCACCTTTCAGGTCGCCTGTTCCGAACAGGATGGTTGCGCCGACGAGGCCCTTTTTATGGGGCTTAATAAGCGCCTCCCATCTTCCTTCACTTAATTCGGACATCAGGAGCAGCTCTGTTTCCCCCCCCGTATCCTCCCTGCGGCCCGCGAGGCGTGAAGGCGATACCTTAGTGTTGTTCATCACCAGCGCGTCACCTGCGTTCAGGTATTTGACTATATCGAAGAAACGCTCGTGGGTTAATGAGTCTTCCCGCCGATTCAGGACGAGCAGTCGCGAGCTGTCTCGCCGCGGGGCGGGATGCTGGGCGATGAGTGAGGGCGGCAGGTAATAATCGAAATCGGAGAGTCTCATGGCTCTTAACCGGATTGATGTGCGCTATTTTCTCGAAAAGAGCGTAAATACAATAGTCAGGATGATGCTGATTATGATAGAGGTGGTGATGGGGAAATAGAAGGAAAAATCTTTTTTCTGGATATGTATATCTCCGGGAAGCCTCCCCAGAAGGGGAATTTTATTGCCGAACATGATTACCAGGCCGATGCAGACTATTATCAGCCCCACAACCACCAGCACCTTTCCCATCGGACTTAATCCTTCCACTTCCTGACTCCGCTTATCCGTTACCTGTTTCTCTCTAATTTATACCCCCGTGCAATGAATCGCACGAAGACCCTGCCTGAAAAGCGCAGCGGTTCTCCATGAGGGACTCGTAGTTCAGGCCCGATTGCAGGCTGAATATCCGTTACCAGAGCTTTTGCTGTTCTTTAGCCGGGGAGGGCGGGTTTTCCGAATTTTTTAACTCGATGCCCAGATGCCTGTAAGCGAGCGGTGTGGCTTTTCTGCCGCGGGGAGTGCGGTCCAGGGACCCCTTCTGAAGCAGGAAAGGTTCGGATACGTCTTCGAGGGTCTCCTTGTCATCCTGTAAGGCTGCTGCCAGGGTTTCTATACCCACGGGGCCGCCGTTGAACTTCTCTATTATGGTGGTGAGGAGTTTGCGGTCCAGGGTGTCGAGCCCCTCGGTGTCCACATCCAACATGTCCAGGGCATGCCTGACGATGTCCCCCGTTACTGCGCCGTCCGCTTTAACCTGGGCGTAATCCCTCACGCGTCTGAGCAGCCTGTTGGCGACTCGCGGGGTACCCCGCGAGCGGCGAGCCAGTTCACAGGCCCCTTCACCGTCTACCTCCACCTTGAGTATGCGTGAGGACCTTTTGATGATGGTTTCTATATCCGCGTCGGAGTAGAAATCCAGCCGAAATACCACGCCGAACCGATCCCTCAGTGGTGAGGTGATTAAACCGGCTCTGGTGGTGGCCCCTATCAGGGTAAACCTGGGCAGGTCGAGCTTTATTATTCGGGCGCTGGGCCCTTTGCCAATGACTATATCGAATTTGAAATCTTCCATGGCGGGGTAGAGCACTTCTTCCACCACGCGGTTCAAGCGGTGTATCTCATCGATGAAGAAGATGTCTTTGTCTTTGAGGTTTGTGAGTATGGCCGCCAGATCGCCGGGGCGCTCCAGTGCAGGCCCGGAGGTGCTCTTGATGTTCACCTCCAGCTCGCCGCTCATGATGTTAGCCATGGTGGTCTTGCCCAGCCCGGGGGGGCCGTAGAAGAGAACGTGGTCCAGCGGCTCAGCCCTTTCCCTGGCGGCGGTGATGAAAATCTTGAGGTTTTCCACCACCTTGGATTGCCCCACGTATTCCGCAAACCTGGTGGGCCTGAGCCCCGTTTCATATTCCAGCTCGCCGGACTTAAGCTCAGGATTGACTATCCTCTCTTCTTCCTCCAAAACCTATCCCTTTTTCCAGTGGAAAAGCGAAAACACACGCCTTTTCATATGAAGCGAAAAGCCGGGTTTCCTCCTGTTAAAACATCAACCGGAGAGAATTTTAAGCGACTCCTTTATCAGCTCTTTGAGCTCTGCTCCGTTTCCCGCGGACTTTGCAGCCAGCGCCACTGCGCTTTCCGCCACCGGCGGCGTATATCCGAGGTTGATGAGGGCTGAAACGGCTTCCTCGTCTATTCTGGTCATGGGCGTTGCTCCGGCCTCCGCTTCTTCCTCCAGGGCGGGGAATCCCATTTTATCTCTCAGTTCGAAGGTTATACGCTCCGCCGTCTTGGGCCCCACGCCGGGCACCGAGTGAAGTTTTACAATGTCGGAGTCGACGATGGCTTTTCGTAAGTCTTTAACCGAGATTCCGCTCAGGATGTTCAACGCCAGTTTAGGCCCTATATTGGTAACTCCTATAAGAAGCTGGAAGCTCTCCAGCTCGTCCGGAGCCTTGAAACCGTAAAGCACCAGGGCATCCTCCCGAACGTGGGTATAGGTGTGAAGGGTCACCGTCTGTCCCGGTTTGGGAAGGAGATAATATGTGGAAAGGGGGACGTAAATTAGATATCCCACGCCGTTAACGTCTACGATGGCCCTATCAGGGTTTTTCTCAGCTAATTTTCCCGTTATTCTGGCTATCATTTATAATTCCGCGCCCGATTTTGAGTCTTTTCCGCAAGGTGGACGTTCACCATGGCCGCGGAATGGATGTGGCAAATGGCGGCCGCCAGAGCGTCGGCGGCATCACTTTCTTCTATGGTCGAGGATAAGCCGAGAAGTGTGCAGACCATTCTGCTCACCTGCTCTTTCTCCGCCCGACCGTATCCCACGATGGCCTGCTTAATCTGTAAGGCGGTATATTCTTCTACCCTGATTCCCATATTGCTGGCGGCCAGGATGGCCGCTCCGCGAGCATGGCCCAGCTTGAGCGCGGATTTGACGTTCTTGGCTATAAATATATCTTCAACGGAGACTACCTCGGGCTGGTGCGCTTCAATGACCTTTTTCAGTTCCTGATAGATGGTTTTGAGTCGTTGAGAGAGAGGTTGTCTTGAGGAGGTCTTGATAACCCCCCAATCCAATGCTTTGAGAGATTCTCCCTGGTCTGAGACAACTCCGTATCCTGTGCGAATGGTTCCGGGGTCGATGCCTAATACCCGCATGGGGTACCCCTCATTGGGCCTCTGCTTCCTGCATGACTTCGTCAGGGATGTCGAAGTTCGCGTATGCTTGCTGAACGTCTTCGTGGTCCTCAAGTGCATCCATGAGCTTGAGGATATGCTGTGCAGTTTTTCCTTCTAATTTAATGGTGCTCTGAGGCACCATGCTCACTTCGGCCACAGACAGGGTGAGGCCCTTTTTCTCCAGGGCGTTTTTGACCGATTCCAGCTTCTCCGTCTCGGTGGTGATTTCGAAGGTATCATCCTCTTTTATTATGTCTTCCGCCCCTGCCTCTATAGCCGCATCCATTACCACGTCTTCATCTATATCCTCATCCTCTTCTATGAGGATCAACCCCTTTTTATCGAACATCCATGCCACGCAGCCGGGTTCTCCCAGGTTCCCTCCGTTGCGGGAGAATATGTGCCTTATATCCGCTACCGAGCGGTTCTTGTTATCGGTCAGAATATCCACCAGGATGGCTACTCCTCCAGGGCCATAGCCCTCGAACCTGGCCTCTTCGTAAGAGACGCCCGGGAGCTCGCCTGTGCCCTTCTTGATGGCCCTCTGGATGTTGTCTTGAGGCATGTTGGCGGCTTTTGCGTTTTGCACGGCTGTACGAAGGCGAGGGTTTGAATTCTGATCTCCACCACCCAGGCGGGCCGCAACGGATATTTCCTTGATAATCTTGGTGAATAGTTTACCCCGCTTGGCGTCCACCGCTGCTTTTTTATGTTTGATGCTCGACCATTTGGAATGTCCCGACATTACCGCCTCCTGATGTGGAGTAGCTACGTATTCATAACGAGCATCCCTTCGGAAGACTCCTGCCACTTAAGATAGCATAGATGGAATTACCTGTAAAGTTAAACCCCTTTGAGAAAGTTACTCTTAAATTCAGCCTGAATTCTGGAATTCGGCTGAGAAAA
>JAUXIQ010000107.1 GCA_030620925.1 Nitrospinota bacterium | reverse complement strand
TATCCTGAGCGAAAAGGTTGAGGTATATGGTTTCCGAAAGCACTGCTCTCAAGTCGATCAGGGACAACCTGAAACCGGGCCCGGGGGAAACGGTCCCTCTTCACCGGGCCCTCGGGCGCGCTCCCACCACCGATATCAGGGCCCCGGATGATTTCCCGCCGTTTGCTTGTTCATTTTTCGACGGGTATGCGGTGAGAGCGGTGGACGTCCGCGGTGCCGCGGGAGCTGATAAAGTAGAGCTGCGGGTTGTGGGGACGGCGGTGGCCGGGGAAACGCCGCGGGTTTCGCTCAAGAAGGAGCAGGCTCTGCGCATCATGACCGGAGCACCGCTTCCGTCGGGGGCTGATGCAGTGGTCAAGCAGGAGGACGTGGAGGCCGAGGGCGAGAAACTGCTCGTAAAGCACCCGGTAAAAAAGGGCGAAGGGGTGCGGGTTAAGGGAGAGGAGGCTAAAAGGGGTGAGAAAGTATTGAGCAGGGGGGCGGTCATAGGCCCCGAGGAGATGGGGTTTTTGGCTTCCCTGGGTGTGGGGAAGGTTGAAGTTTATGCCAGGCCGCGGGTGGCTTTAATCATGATAGGCGACGAACTGGTGGCTCCGGGTCGGAAACCGCCTCCGGGGAAGATACGGGCGGGAAACGCATTAATGCTCCGTTCGCTGGTGCTCAAATACGGTGGTATGCCGTGGGACATGGGCATCGTCCCCGATTCTGAAGAGAGGATAGCCCGGGCCATGCGCAGGGCTTCTGAAGCGGATATGGCCATAACCGCCGGGGGAAGCGGCGGAGGAATCCACGATCTGACCGCCGAAGCATTCACTTCGGTTAATGGACGATCCATTTTTCAAGAGGTTTCCATCTGGCCGGGAGGAACCCTTTCCTTCGGCCTGTTGAAGGGCACTCCGTTTTTCATGCTGCCCGGCGGGCCGCGGACAGGTTCCATCTGTTTCCATATTTTCGTCAGGGAAGCTCTGGGAGTGATGTGCCCCTCGGAAAGGAGCTTCAACCTGCGGGTCAAAGCCACCATGTTAAACACGCTCAGGGGCCGGGCGGGCGTGACCAATTATCTGCAGGTCAACGTGAGAAAAGGGAAGAAGGGATATTATGCGACGCGATCCCATGCGCTTCCCCCACCGGACGAAAGGAGCGCCCTGGCCGTTTTACCTCCCGGAAGGGATCGGGTGAGGAGGGGGGATGAGGTGGAGATAGTCCTGGCTTAAGGCGGTTGAGAGCGGGCAACATATAGCTTGCTATTTAAACCTGCGGAATATACTATTAAATAGACATCTTTTATTTATTTATCTTATGCAGAATCGGTTATTTCAGAATTTTATCCTTATTATTATTATATTGAGACAGGAGGGCTTTATACCGGCCCTTTTCTCTTTTATTAGGCGATAAAAGGAGAATCGAGAGTGTTCAGCCGCAGGATGAGGTGTATCGTCCGTTTGAGTATAGCTGGGGGGGTGATTTGTGCTCTCCTGATGCTCTGGATGTCCGGCTACTCGGAGGCCAGGGGCAAGGCGTTCTGGGTCGAAGGTAAGAACTACAGTAAAGTTGACACTGATATAAAGCTGAACACCTTCGTTATACTTGCCAAAAAGATCAAGCCGGCGGTGGTGAACATCAGCGTCACCAAAGCCTCTGCCTCTCACCCCTTGGCGCCCCGTGGATTTCTTGACCCGTTCAGGGAAAAGGAAAGGGGGGGAAGGTTTTTTGAAAAAAGGAAGCACAGGGGTTTTCCTCCGGACAGCGCCGGATCGGGTTTTATAGTAAACAAAAAGGGATATGTAGTCACCAACCAGCATGTTGTGGAGAATACCGAAAAGATAGTGGTGAAGCTCTCTAACGGGAAGGAGTATGAGGCAAAGATAATAGGGGAGGATTCCAAGACCGACATCGCCCTCCTCAAGATCGAAGCCAACGGGGACCTTCCTGTAGCGATGCTGGGTGACTCGGATAAACTTCAGATCGGAGAATGGGTCATCGCCATCGGGAACCCTTTCGGCTTCGAGCACTCCATCACCGTGGGCATAGTCAGCGCAAAGGGGCGATTTCTGGGGGCCAGCCCTTACGACGATTTCATACAGACGGATGCAGCCATAAACCCCGGCAACAGCGGCGGCCCTCTGTTCAACATGAGGGGCTTCGTGGTGGGCATCAATACCGCGGTTATATCAGAGGGGCAGGGGTTGGGCTTCGCCATACCGGTGAATATCGCTAAAAATATTCTGCCCCAGTTGAAAGAAAAGGGGGAATACGCCAGGGGCTGGCTGGGGGTGAGCATAGCCAACATAACCGAGGAGATGGCCAAAGAGAAGGGAATGGATCGGCCCCGGGGCGTGATGGTATCTGGAGTGATGGAAGATAATCCCGCCCATAAAGCCGGGATAATGGACGGTGACGTGATAATCAGATTCGGCGGGAAGGAAGTCAATGACGTTCGAGAGCTGCAAAAAATAGTGGCTGACTCCCTGATTGAGCAGGAGGTCGAGGTCTCCATTATTAGAGAAGGCAAGGAGCAGAAACTTAAGGTGGTCTTAGGTAAGATGTCCGAGCGGGTTATTGCCCTTGCGCGGGAGGTTGAAGAGGGGCTGGGGTTGTCGCTCTCGGATATTACCCCCCGGGTGATGGAGAACCTCAAGCTGGAGGACGACCATGGTGTCCTGGTGGCCGATGTGGAGCCGGGCAGTTCTGCCGCTAAAGCGGGCCTGAGGAGCGGCGACGTCATAAAGGAAGTGAACAAAAAGCAGGTCAGAGACCTCAAGGAATTCCGGGAAGCGATGAAGAAGAGTAAAAAAGAATCCTTCCTGTTCCTGGTTGAAAGACAGGATGAAGCCCGCTATCTGGTCTTGAAAAAATAGAGCCTCCCGTGAGCTGCCCGAGTTTTAATGCTATCCGTTTCGGAATTTAAGATGATACCCATCGTTTCCATAGTAGGAAAATCTGACAGCGGCAAGACCACCCTCATAGAGAAACTCATCCCTGAGCTAAACGCCCGCGGTTACAGCGTGGGGACCATAAAGCACGATGCTCATAGTTTCGAGATAGACAAGGAGGGGAAGGATTCCTGGCGTCACGGGAAAGCGGGAGCCAGGGTGGTGGTTATTTCCTCTTCGACCAAGATGGCGGTTATGAAAAAAGTGGACAGCGAGCAGAGCCTGGACGCCCTGGGAGGTTACCTGGATGGAGAGGTGGACATTATTCTCACCGAGGGTTACAAGAGGGGCGACAAGGAGAAAATAGAAGTTTTCAGGTCTGCCGAACACAAAGAACTTATGAGCACCGTGGAGGATAAACTGGTGGCCGTGGCCAGTGACGTCGAAATAGAGGCGGGCGTTCCCCGCTATCATATCGACGACGTCGAGGGCCTGGCGGGTTTCATCGAAGAGCGATACTTGAAACAAGGCGGTCGTAACCGGTGCGCGCTCTACGTGGGTGATCGGCCCATACCGCTTAAGCCTTTCGTTCAGGATTTCATCCGGGGGACGGTGGAAGGCATGCTCACCGCGCTGGACGATATTCCTCCCGAAGGAGAAATCGTCATCCGAATAAAGGGCCCCCGAAAGGACACCTCAACTTTAACTGAAGATGCTTGAACAGATTTTATCCAGAGAAGCCTTCCTCATATCCATAGAGATCAAGCTGTTTATCCTGGTGATGGCTCTATACTCGTCGAGCTTCGTCTCCTGCGTGTCTCACCTTTTTTATCCGAAGAGCTCGGCGGGCAGGCTGTCCAACCACTTACTGTTCATGGGGGCCTTGATACATACCGCCATAATCGCCATGCGCACGCTGGAAGGCATGCGGCCCCCCTATCAGACGCTCTACGAGAGCCTCTCCTGGTTCTCATGGTCTGCTGTCATCACTTACCTGATAGTCAAAAGATGGCAGCCCAGGCTGTATGCTCCCATCTCGATCATAACCATGGTGGCCGTGGCGGGCATGGCCTATGCCCTTTTCAAGCGCAGCCCGGCAATTAATCCACTGCCTCCCGCACTGCAAAGCTCCTGGTTTTTATGGCACGTGGTGCTGGCCTTCGTGTCCTACGCGGTGTTCGTGGTGAGCTGCGGATACCAGGCTGTCTACCTTCTGGCCCGGCCTTTCGCCGGCCGCCGGGGGGCGGTCCATTACGGGATAAGCGAAGAAAACATAGAGGGCTTGAACAGGATAGCCTACAAGCTGGTATTGTTCGGTTTCCCCCTGCTGGCCTTCGGTATAATTTCGGGGGCCGCCTGGGCGGATCAGGCCTGGGGCAGGCCCTGGTCCTGGGACCCCAAGGAGACCTGGTCCCTCATTACCTTCACCGTCTACGCCATCTACCTGCATGCCCAGGCAGTGCCTAAATGGAGAAAATGGGTGGCGCCGGTTATGAACCTGGTGGGCTTCTGGTGTATGATGATGACCTTTATCGGGGTAAGCTGGCTGGCCAAAATTCTGGGCATCGAAAGCCTGCATATATACTCCTTGTGACGCTGCACGGACGCCCGGGATTATTGAGAAGGGGCGCCTTTTCGGTTTTTTGCGGTTGGAGAGACTCCCGGCATGAGAAGAAACTGGCTGTACAAGAAGTTGGCCTCCATTAAAACTTCCGCCTGGCTGCTGGGCATACTGTGCGCCTTCTTCTTGATAGGCACCATCTTTCCACAGGGGAAAGGTTACGCCGAGGAGGGCGGAGCCCTGTTGAAGGTGTTTGAGTTAATCGACGTGCTTAACATCTTCACCGCACCCCTTTTCCTCATAGTCGCCGCGCTTCTGTTCGTTAATCAGTTGATATGTTCCTATGAAAGGCTCAGGCTGCTTCTGAGAATGTCAGCGTCGTCTATCAACGCCGAGGTTTTGCGGGAAGACCCCAAAACTTTGTCCCTGCCATTGCCGCCGGCGGATGAGTTGAGCGAAAGGGCCCTGGCCCAGGGGTTGACCGGCCTGGGGTTCAGGGTGAGAAGGGGAAGGCTCCTGGGCTCGGCCGGCACCTGTTCTCTGGAAAAGGGCGTGAATCCGCATTGGGCCTCGTGGATTTTCCACACCGGCATACTGGTGCTTCTGGCCGGGTTTGCCGTTTCCTATCTTTTTGCTTTTGAAGGGGAGCTGTCCCTGCTGCCGGGCGAGAGGGAGGAGGTCTCCACGCGTTCTTCCGAGGCCCGATGGTACCGGCTTCGGGGGGAAGAGGTAAAGCCGGATGCCGGTAACACCTTCAGCGTAGGGTTGGAGGAGTTTATAACCGAGTACACACAGTTCCCCAGGCTCAGCTACCCTCCCAGGGGAGCGGGCAGACTGGCGCTTTTCACGGACCTTAAGGGGGAGCGGATAGCTTATACGATGCCTGAGGGCTCGCTGTTCCCCAGGGACTGGATGAGCCGGCTGACGGTCCATGAGAAGGGCAGGATCGTCAAGCGCAAGACAATAGAGGTGAACGACCCGCTTCGTCACAGCGGCGTAACTTTTTACCAGATGGATATCGGGCAGCAGTTGACGCTGGCCGTGAGCGGCAGTGGAGAGACCCTGGAGGTCAAGACCGGAGAACCCTTCGAAGTGCCCGGCATAGAGGGCAAGCTGCGGACGGGTATGCTTCGGGTGGGCACGCTTTATAAAAAGGTGGGGACCGAGGAGAAGATCGTGCCTTACGCGGAGCTGAAGCTCATCGAAGAAGATGAAAAGGGGGAGGAGACCAAACGCAGTGTGGGCAGATTGGTGGAGGGGGAGCCTCTCACGGTGCAGGGGGTGACCCTGACCCTCGCCAAATGGCGGGAGGCATCCATCCTCAGCTACAGGTACGATCCCGGCAGGCCGTTGCTGTGGGTGGCTTCAATAGTCCTGCTGGCGGCCATGACCTTCCGTATATGGGCCTACTGGTACAGGTTGGAATACCTTATCACGGGCACCGATAACAACCGCAAGGTCTACCTGCGGGTTATGCACAGCGGACTTCTGGCGGATGGAGAACGCATGATACAGAAAATAGGGTCGGCTATTTAACGGTAAAATAACAGGGGTTTTCAGGCATTATTTTCCGGTATAATTTTTATATTGAGAAGGTATCAAAATGGAAATGAAGAAGGTGCTGACGATTGCCGGGTCCGATTCGGGAGGCGGGGCGGGCATTCAGGCGGACCTCAAGACGTTCGCCGCCCTGGGGGTGTACGGCTCCAGCGTGATAACCGCCCTCACCGCGCAGAATACCGTGGGCGTGCAGGGCGTTTTCGAGGTGGACCCCGCTTTCGTCGAGCAGCAGATAGATTCGGTCATGAACGACATCGGAGCCCACGCCGCCAAGACGGGCATGCTCTACAACCGGGGCATAATCGCCGCCGTGGCCAAAAAGGTGAAGGAGCACGGCCTTGCGGAACTGGTGGTGGACCCCGTGATGGTCTCCGCCACCGGCGCGTCTCTCCTCAAGAAGCAGGACGTCAATGCCCTTATAAAAGAGCTCCTTCCCCTGGCACGGGTGGTGACGCCCAACCCCGCCGAGGCCGAGGTATTGAGCGGGTTGAAGATAAAGAGCGTGGACGACATGAAGAAGGCCGCAAAGAAGATCGCTGCGTTGGGCCCAAAGAGTGTGGTGGTCACCGGTGGAGACCTGCGGAGGAGGCAGGCGGTGGACGTGCTCTACAGCGATGGACGTTTCGAGGACATGAAGGGGCCTCGCGTGAAGACGGAGAACACGCACGGCACCGGATGCACCTACTCCTCGGCTATCGCCGTCGGACTGGCCCGGGGGAAGAGCCTGTCGGAAGCGGTGCGTTAGGCCAAGGATTACGTGACGCAGGGGCTTCGCAGCTCCCTTAAAATCGGCGAGGGGCCGGGGCCGCTGGGCCATTTTTCCGCAGTGGTAAAAGACGCCGGCCGGTATCACGTCTTACGGGAGCTGGAGGAAGC
>JAUXIQ010000391.1 GCA_030620925.1 Nitrospinota bacterium | reverse complement strand
CGGCCACGAGATGGGCAAACCCGAAAAATCTCCCCCCATCGATTACGACCACCCCGAATCCTACACCCCGAAATTCCTGGCCGAAAAGATTCTCACCACCCGAAGCTCCCTCGAAGGGGAACGGAAACTGGTTACGGTGCTCTTCGCCGACGTCGCCGATTTCACTTCCCTTTCAGAGAAGCTGGACCCCGAAGAGGCCCATCAGATAATGGATGGATGCTTCAAAATCCTCATGGACGAAATCCACAAGTACGAAGGGACCATCAACCAGTTCACCGGCGACGGGGTTATGGCCCTATTCGGCGCGCCGCTGGCCCGTGAGGATCACGCTAAAAAGGCCTGTTATGCGGCATTATCGATTCAGAAGGCCGTAGTGGAATATGGTGAGAAGATAAAACAGGACTACGGGATGGAGTTCAGGATGCGAATCGGGCTTAACTCGGGGCCGGTGATCGTCGGCTCCATCGGCGACGACCTGCGGATGGACTATACAGCAGTCGGGGACACCACAAATACCGCAGCGAGAATAGAAAGCATGGCCGGGCCGGGAACCGTCCTATTATCCCGGAACACCCATAAGATAGTCAGGGATTTCTTTGAATTCGAGGACAAGGGGGCGGTTGAGGTCAAAGGGAAAGAAGAGCCGCTGGAAGCATACGAGCTATTAAGGGCCGGTGAGGTGGATGACCGTATCGGCGCCTCTGTTGCCAGAGGGCTCGTCGAATTGGTCGGCAGGAGAAAGGAGCTTGAAAACCTGTCGGAATGCTTTGCCAGGGCCGGGGCGGGACAAGGACAGATGGTGGGCGTAGTCGGCGAGGCAGGGGTGGGCAAGTCGCGCCTGATTCTTGAATTCAAGAAATCCATCGAGAACCGGGATTCAACTTATCTGGAAGGACGATGCGTCTCCTTCGGACAATCGGTGCCCTACCTGCCTTTCATCGAAATAGCGAAGCAATATTTCGATATCCGTGAAGGAGACAAGGCTTTTGCGGCCCGGAAGAAGATAAGCGCCAGAATGGCGGAATTAGACGCGGCGCTCACGGAGACCGTCCCTTTTCTGTGCGATCTGCTGTCGGTACCGTTGGACGATTCCCCTCTCAAGGAGTTAGGAGCGGAGGAAAGGAGGAAGCTCACCTTCGAGGCCATGAAGGCGATTTTCCTCAGGGAGAGTCAGGCCCGGCCTCTGGTCATAACCCTCGAAAATCTTCACTGGATAGATAAGGCTTCCCAGGAATTTCTGGTCTACATGGTGGAAGGGATAGTCAACAGCCGGATTCTGCTTCTGGGTACTTATCGCCCGGGGTATGTCCACAATTGGAGCGGTAAATCGTATTATTCACATATAGCGTTAAATCCACTCTCAGAAGAAGAGAGCGCCGACCTGACGCGCTTTTTGCTGGATATAGAGGAGGTAACCGCCGACCTGAGGAGCCTGGTGCTGGGCAGGGCCGAGGGGAATCCCCTCTACATGGAGGAGATCGTTCGCTGGTTAATCGACAGCGGGGCCCTGGTCAGGTCGGAAGCAGGCTATGTTCTCAGGGAAACACCTGCCGAGATGGCCGTGCCCGATACCATCCAGGATGTCATCATGGCCCGCATCGACAGGCTCGAACAGGATATGAAGCAGACCGTGCAGATAGCCTCGGTGATAGGCAGAGATTTCCTGCTCAAGCTGTTGACCAGGATATCGGGTATGGGAGTGGAGCTTCAGAGCTATCTGGCCAAGCTGCAAAACCTCGAATTCATATATGAGAAGAGTCTCTTCCCAGAGCTGGAGTATATGTTCAAACATGGTCTGATACAGGACGTGGCCTACCACAGCCTGCTCATCAAGACCCGCAGACAACTCCACGAGAGGATCGGAAATGCCATGGAGGATTTGTATAAAGACCGACTCGATGAGCATTACGAGGAGCTGGCCCACCACTACCGGCAGAGCGACGACCAGGAGAAGGCGGTAGAATACTTGTTGCTGGCGGCCAAAAAGGCGGCGAACAGGTTCGCCAACGAAGAAGCCATGTCCTTCTGCGAGGAAGCGCTGAAAATCCTGAACAAGCTTCCCGACAACGAGGCCAATCGTAAGCTGAGGAGCGATACGGAATTCCTCCATTTGAATCTCAAGGCGATCACTGATGATATACCTCCGGTATGATCCGGTTCTCCAACCCCAACGGAGGAATGGCATTTAATCTCAAGGAGCGATTCTGCCAGCAACAAATCTCCCCTCCCCTGGCCCCGCCTTCCGCGGGGTGTTCCACTGTAGGGGAAAAAGGGGAGGGGGTATTTGAAAAGCGCATAAAAAAGCGGGTTTGCCAGGGCAGGCGAGATTCTTCGCTTCGCTCAGAATGACAGGATGCGGATAGTCGCGGAGCAGAGGCGAACGGCCTCTCACCTTTACTATAACATCCGCTTCCACCCTGGCTTTATCCCGCGGGGCGCGGAGTCAGTGGAGCGTTTTCGCCTGTGCGTAACTGATATCTACAGGTACACAATCGCTCTCTTTTTCGGGAAAATTGAGCCGACGGACGAAAAGCTGCTGCCTGAGCGGATTTACGGCCTATTTACGCGATTCCCCTATAAAACGCGACCTTGGTTTTGCCCCTTCCACAGAATACTTTTTATCCCTCCTAACTCATTAATAACAAACCGATATCCCGCACATACCTTGGATTTTTGCATCTATTCTATAGAAGGGTATTTAACCATAGTACGTGAAAAAATTAACCACTAAGGCACCAAGGCTTACAAATATAATTTCTGTTCTTTGTGCCTTCGTGGTGAGCATTTCTCGTGTCTTTGTTTTTCGGTAGTGAGTATTTTAAAGCTTCAAGCAACCTCGTTTTCGAGGGGTCTGGCTGACCTAAGCTATTGATTGTAAAAGGTTTATCGG
>JAUXIQ010000379.1 GCA_030620925.1 Nitrospinota bacterium | reverse complement strand
GTACAGTTCCTGGAGAAGCGCCCGGCTTTCGTTATAGACATCGATGGAATCCTTCAGCTTCTCTTCAGTGATCTCTGTATCGAAAGAACTTTTGAGGCTGTCGCAAAAGGTGGCTATTTCCTCGGCGAACCACTGCACGGCGTCTTCATTGATCTTGTGCGGCACGCTTAAGAAATGCATGTAGTCACAGCCCACCTTTTCTTTCCAGATATCGTAAAGCCTGCGGATATGGTCGCAACTGTTCAACGAAATTAGCCCGTCAAGGAACTCGTATTCTCCCTTCAAAGCATACTCCAGGCAGCTTTTGACGAAAGTGCAGTTATAGGGGGACATGAGTGCGTCAGCTTCGGCCGTAGACTTGCAGCCTATGGGCCTCAGCCGGTAAGGGAGCGTTCCCGCCGCGTGCAGAACTTCTTCAGGCACGTAGGAACAGAAATACCCGGTGATCTTCCCCCCCTTCTCTTTCCACTGTCGCGCGGCAGGATTATAGATGGTGTCTGCGATGTCGTTTATTGCCTCGAGGGGCGCCATGGCTCTCTCCTTTTCGTAGTCTCGACTAAAACATCAATGGCGTAAAACGATTGATTAGTATTTTCGCTCACTATAGCACATTGTTGATGGTAGTCAATGAAGTACTTTCAATTGGCAGGATATGTCTTACGTTCACCCGCAGAATCAAAAGGATGAGCGGCGTTAAAAGATATTAGATGGAGGAGGGCTTTGGAGTGGTTTATTATTATAAAGGTGTTTGCAGCATATATAATTTTCACCGATTTATAAGGAAATTAACTCGGACCGAGGATTATTGAGGATTATTTATGAGCACGCCTGAAAAAATGGCCAGTAAAACGGGCCAAAAATAATATAATTTAATTTCTCGTATTGTGGGAATAAAGATAATCTTTTGGAACAATAGGTTATAAGGGTTTTTAAAAAAAATAGAAAAAATGCCTTGACAAAAGTAAAGTTTTTAATATAGAAAATTAAAACGAGCTTGTTTTTTGGGGAATATAGGATAACAGACGTCTAATATATAACGTTTAGATTGCGTCCGTAGATTTAACATGAGAAAACCCTTGAAAATTCAAACGATTTTGTATTTAACTCTGGTTATGTTATGGCCGGGTGCATATAGCCTGGCCGAGGCTCCACAACAGCCCATCCTTTTCAGCCATAAGGTACACGCCGGTGATTATGAGGTGCCCTGTCTCTACTGTCACGGCTACGCCAGAAGGTCCACCGTGGCCGGGGTGCCCTCGGTCAGGAAGTGCATGGGGTGTCATAAAATAGTCGCTATCGACAAACCGGAGATCAAGAAGCTTCAACAATACTGGAACGACGGGGAATCGATCCCCTGGGTGCGCATATATCTACTGCCCGATCACGTGCAGTTCAACCACCGGAGGCACGTGCTGGGGGAGGTCAAGTGCCAGGAGTGCCACGGCCCGGTGGAGACCATGGCTGAGATAGAGCAGTTCTCCTCGCTCAAGATGGGCTGGTGTCTGAAATGCCACAAGAAGCGCGAAGCCAGCATCGACTGCTTCACATGCCACAGATGAGGTATAAGACGAGTTGAGCAAGGGCATAAACAGAAGAGGTTTTCTTAAATACACCGCGTTTTCGGGGGCCTTCGCCCTGTTTGAAAAGAGCAAGGCCTATGAGGCCAGGCGCCTCATACCCTACCTGATTCCGCCCGAAGAAATCACCCCCGGTATCCCCAACTGGTACGCCACCGTGTGCAGGGAATGCCCGGCGGGCTGCGGCATGCACGTAAAATGCCGGGAGGGCAGGGCGATAAAAGCGGAGGGGAACCCGAACCATCCGGTGAACATGGGGGCGCTGTGCACCAGGGGGCAGGCGGCGCTGCAGGGGCTCTACAATCCCGACCGCTTGAGGGAGCCCCTTTTCAAAGGCATCGATGGCGGTTTCCAGCCGATCGGCTGGGAAGAGGCTGAGAAGAAGCTCGTGGAGAAATTGAAATCTATAAAGATCGGGGGAGGGGATGGCAAAGCGGTGGTGGTGACCCCGCTCATCACCGGCAGCCAGCTCGGATTGGTTGACGATTGGCTGAAGTTCCTCGGCCCTGGGGAGCATTACGTATACGAGCCCTTCGCCTATGAGACCCTGCGCGGGGCCAACGGCCTGACTTTCGGGCGTGAAGAAGTTCCTCTATATAAGATAGATAAGGCTGAAATGCTCCTCTCCCTGGGGGCCGATTTCATAGATAGCTGGCTCTCACCCGTGGAGTATTCCCGGGGCTTCGGCGAGATGCACCGTTTTCGTGAGGATGGAGTGAAGCGTTTCGTCAGCGCGGAGCCGCGCCTGTCGCTTGCCGCCGCTAATGCGGATGACTGGCTGCAGGTCAGACCCGGCACCGAAGCCGCCCTGGCCATGGGTGTGGTGCATGTGATACTCGAGAAAGGATGGAGCGCTCCGCTTGGTAGGGAAGAGAGGGACCTGCTGAAAAAATTGTCCCGCGATTTCACACCCAATGAGGTGCAGTCCGTCACCGGCGTTCACGCCGCCACTATTTTAAAACTTGCCAGAGCCTTCGCCGAAGCGAGGCCGGGCCTGGCACTGGGCCCCTCAACCACCGCCGGCGGCAAGGTGGGGATGGACGCCGCTGTGGCGGCGAACCTGCTCAATTATGTCTGCGGCAACGTGGGAAAAACGGTGGTCTTTGGGATAAATTCGGCGCTGTCTACAGTGCCCGGGTACGGGCGCTTTGCGGAACTGGTCAAGTCCATGCAGGCCGGAGAGGTCGACCTTATACTCTTTAGCGGCGTGAACCCCGCTTATAACCTGCCACAGGCTTCGGGGTTTAAAGAGGCTATGGGCAACGTCCCCTTCAAGGTGGCCATGTCCAGCTTTCAGGACGAAACGACCGCCATGGCGGACATGGTCTTGCCCGCCGCCACGCCACTGGAAGAGTGGGGGGACTACTCGCCGAGGAAGGGCGTGGTG
>JAUXIQ010000159.1 GCA_030620925.1 Nitrospinota bacterium | reverse complement strand
GGGATGGGCGGACATCCCCGGAACATCATCATGCTCACGGCGGACGCCTTCGGGGTCATACCTCCCCTGGGGATGCTCACCCCGCCGCAGGCCATTTACCATTTCCTTTCCGGCTACACGGCCAAAGTGGCGGGGACAGAGAAAGGGATGGGCCCGGAGCCTCAAGCCACGTTCAGTGCCTGTTTCGGTGCACCCTTCATGGCCCTCTCGCCCACCGTCTATGCGGACCTGCTGAGAGAGAAGATTGAGCGGCACGACGTGACCTGCTGGCTGGTGAACACCGGCTGGACAGGCGGCCCTTACGGGGTGGGGAAACGTATCGCTATAGCCCACACCAGGGCCATGGTGCGGGCGGCGCTCGAAGGGCGGCTCGCCGACGTTCCCATGGAAGAAGACCCTGTGTTCGGCCTGCGGGTGCCGGCAGCAATTGAAGGGGTCCCCTCCGAGCTTCTCAGTCCGCGCCGAACATGGAAGGATGGAGCGGCGTACGATGCGACAGCAGCGCAGCTTGTAGGGCGGTTTCACGAGAACTTCAGGCAGTATGAGAAGGAAGTATCGGAAAACGTACTGGGCGCAGGCCCCGGGCAGTTATGACCGTTAAATGGAAATTAGAAAGGCGGCGTCATTTTAGCGGACATAACCGGATTTTGTATTGTATAATGCGTGGAGCGCGGGCCGGGGCTCGCGGGTCTAACAGTAACTTAACAACCGACGAGCATCATGGTTGACCGACGGCGTAGAAAGGGGGTGGTGGGCGATGAAGCAGTTGATCAGTTTGAACGTCAACGGTGAAACTCACGAGTTGGCCGTATTTCCCTGGCGCACCTTGCAGGAAGTGATCCGGGAAGAACTGAAGCTGACGGGGACCAAAAAAGGATGCGACACGGGTGACTGCGGCGCCTGCACGGTGCTACTCGACGGACGTGCCGTGCTCTCCTGCCTGCTGCTTGCCGTAAGGTGCCAGGATGCGGAGATTGTTACTATAGAGGGCCTCGCCGAGAGCAAAGACCGACTGCACCCCCTGCAAGAGGCGTTCGTCAACCACGGGGCCATTCAATGCGGGTTCTGCACGCCGGGGGTGATTCTCACCGCCAAGGCGCTGCTGGATTCCAATCCCAATCCCACCAAAGAAGAAATCAGGGTAGGCATATCGGGCAACCTGTGCAGGTGCACCGGCTACGCTAAAATCATAGAGGCCATCCAGGCGGCGCAGTCCGCCTGAGGAGGGGGAGCGATGGAAGAATTTACCGTAGTGGGAAAACGCCTGCCCCGCGTGGACGCCGTGGTGAAAGCCACGGGGGAAGCGATGTATGCCGCCGATATGGAACTGCCGGGCATGCTTCATGGCAAGATGCTCAGGAGCCCGCACCCTCATGCCAGGATTCTCAACATCGACACCGGCAGGGCGGAGAGGCTGCAAGGGGTGAAGGCGGTGGTCACCGCCAAAGATACTTTGGGCTACCGCTACGGGGACCTCATTTTGGGCAAGGGAGACGAACCCTTCCTGGCAACGGAAAAGGTCCGCTTCGTGGGCGACGAGGTTGCCGCGGTGGCCGCGGTAGACGAGGATACGGCTGAAGAGGCGCTGCAACTGATCGACGTGGAATACGAGTTACTGCCGGCGGTTTTCGATCCACTGGAGGCCATGGAAGAAGGCGCTCCCCTGCTTCATGAGCATGCGGCGAACAATATCGCCTGCAAGTCCACCATGCGTTTCGGGGACGTGGAGGCCGGTTTCAGGCGATCGGACTGCGTTCGCGAAGACCGGTTCGAGACGCAGCCCGTCTGCCATGCTTTCCTGGAGCCTCACGCAGCGCTGGCGACCTACGACTCCACGGGCAAGATCACCTTCTGGGGCTCCAAACAGAGCCCCTATTTTACCTACCGCAACATGCCCCGCGCCCTGGGCCTGGAGCTGAGCAAAGTCCGCATCGTGCAGCCTTTCATAGGCGGCGGCTTCGGGGGTAAGAACGAGATGTTCTCGCTGGATTTCACCGCCGCTCTCCTTTCCATGAAAACGGGCAAACCGGTGAAGATCGTCTACGGCCAGGAAGAGGTGCTCTCCGCCGGGCGGCAGCGCAATCCAACCATTATGGACATAAAGACAGGCGTCGGTAAGGACGGCACCATCATGGCCATCAAGTGCCGCATCGTCGCCAACGGAGGGGCTTATATCAGCATCGGCCGCATGACAAGGTACCTCATGGGCTCCGTCCTGGCGCTGCCCTACCGGGTGCCCAACCTAGAATACGACGGCTATCGGGTCTATACCAATAACCAGGTCTGCTGTGCCCAGCGGGGGCACGGCGTCCCCCAGGTGCGCTATGCGGCGGAGTCGCAATTGGATATGATCGCCCGGGAGCTGGACATAGACCCACTGGATATACGGCTCAAGAACGCCCTGCAGCCGGGGGATAACACGGTCAACGGGTTCAGGATTACCAGTTGCGGCCTCACCGAGTGCCTCCAGAAAGCGGGCGAGATAAAGAAATGGCGCGAAGAGTGGGGAGAACTGCCGCCCAACAAAAAGCGCGGCATCGGATTCGGGGCTTACGGGTTCGTCTCGGGGCCGCGGGTGGCGGGACACAACACGGCGGGGGCGATGGTGAAAGTCCATGAGGACGGCGCCATATCCGTCCTCACCGGCGCCACGGACTCCGGGCAGGGCTCGGACAGTTGTCTCTCACAGATAGCCGCCGAGGTGCTCGGCCTGGGGCTGGATAAGGTCCGGCTGGTGATGCCCGACTCCGAGGTTACCCCCCTCGACCCCGGCACCTTCGGCAGCAGAGTAACCTTCGTATCCGGTAACGCCGTGTGGATAGCCGCCGACGACGCCCGGAAACAGTTGGCCGAAGTGGGAGCCGAGCTGTTGGGTGCGCATCCGGAGGAGCTCGTTTTCCGCAATGAGCAGGTCTTCGTCAGGGACGACCCGGAAAAGAATATGCCTTTTACCAAGCTGGTGAAGTCGGCATGCTACTCAGGGACGGGCAGGACCATCATGGGCAGGGGCTATTTCGCTCCGGAACTCGAGGTGCCAAACTACGAGACAGGCGAGGGCAACATGTCAGCCACTTACAGCTTCGGGGCGCAGGCGGCGGAAGTCGAGGTGGATACGGATACGGGCAAGATCACGGTCACGCGCATGAAGGTGCTGCACGACTGTGGCCGGGCCATCAATCCCATGCATGTGGAAGGGCAGCTTGAAGGCTCCGTCTGCGGAGGCCTGGGACAAGCGCTTCTGGAAGACAAGATCAAGGGGAAGGACACCGGCCAGGCCAGCAATCCTTCGTTCATGGAATACAAGCTACCCTCCGCCGTGGATATGCCCGACATCGAGTCGGAGGCGGTGGAGACCATCGACCCGGTGGGGCCCTTTGGGGCCAAGGAATCGGGTGAGGGTGTCCAGGTCTCTACCGTGCCCGCGATAACCAACGCCGTTTACGACGCCCTGGGGGTGATGGTTAAAACCCTTCCCGTAACCCCTGAAAAGATACTAAAAGCTCTCGAAAAGGAAAACGAAGAATAATAGTAAGTTTCATGCTTTACTTTTACTGGTTATAATACCTTGTAAAGTTCTTCCAGGAGTTAGAAGTTTTTTGATCTCCTCCCCTTTATCCCGTCCACCGCGGGGCAGGCATAGGGAGGCCGGGAGAGGGTGAAAATGAGTATTTACAGATGTTCAGGCACACTTGAACATCTCAGGGTAAATAATATTATTGTTGAGTCCAGGTTCTACTGGAAGATGAAAGGGGGAGCTGATGCGCAGAATGCCGAGGTTTGAATACCATGCTCCCGCTTCGGCGGGCGAAACGGCCTCTCTGCTGTCTGAATACGGGGACGCCGCTCGACTCATAGCCGGCGGTACGGACCTGCTGATCTCCATGAAGCAGAGGCTTAGCACCCCAGAACACCTCATCAGTCTCTCATCCGTCACCGGGTTGGACGCGGTGGATTACGACGAGAAAACCGGCCTTCGCATGGGCGCCGCGGTTACCCTGGCTTCGCTGACCCAATCTCCACCCATAAAAGATAAATACCCCGCCCTTGAGGCGGCGGCGCGCAAGGTGGGCTCCGTTCAGGTCCGTAATATTGCCACCCTGGGTGGCAACCTCTGCCTGGACACCAGGTGCTGGTACTACAACCAGTCGGACTACTGGCGCCAGTCGCGGCCGCCCTGCCACAAGACGGGGGGAGAGGTCTGCCACGTGGTGGAAGGCAGCAAACGCTGCTTCGCCGTCTATTCCGGGGATACGGCCCCCATCCTTATGGCTATGGGGGCTGAGGTGAAATTGATGAGCGGGGGGGGCGAGAGGGTCATCTCCCTGGGTGAGCTTTTCACGGGTGACGGCCTGCGTCCCAACGCAGTGGAGCCTCATGAGTTTCTTTCCGAGATAAGCGTTCCCCCGCCCGCCGCCGGTAGCGGGGTGGCGTATGTAAAGCTGCGGCTGCGGGAGGAGGTGGATTTCCCCATCATGGGCGTGGCTGCGAGGGTGACCATGAGCGACGGGGCTTTCGGTTCCGCACCCCAAGGTTTCAAGGTGGTGCTCAATGCGGTGGGTTCTGCGCCGGTAGAGGTGGAAGGCGCGGGAGAGATGCTTGCCGGAAAGGCGCCCGAACAGGCCGCGCTCGAGGAAGTGGCTCAGGTCGCTCGGGCGTCGGTGCATCCCCAGGCCAACACCGCCGGAACGCCCGAATACCGGCGCATGATGGTACCCGTCCTGGTGAAACACGCACTCACGGAGGCCGCGGCGGCAGCCTCCTCTTGATTTTACGAAATAGTTTCTGTTCAATCATTTTTTCCTAATCAAGTTAAGCAAAACCTGCATACCGAAAACAGGAGGTGGCAAAATGTCAAAGGAAAGAGGTAACGGCCTGATAAGCGTCTGGACGGATATAAACCCCGCCATGGACGAAGAGTTCAACACCTGGTACAACGAAGAGCACATCCCCGAACGGATCAACGAAGTGCAGGGATTCATCGCCGCCCGGCGCTACCTTTGCGTCGACGGCCACCCAACGTACCTGGCGGTCTACGAGATGGAAGAGCCTTCTGTAATTCAGAGCGACGCCTACAAGGAAATCTCCAGCCGGGAGAGCGAAGGAACACTGAAGCTCAGGCCCCACTTTTTGAACACCGTCCGCAACATTTATCAGGAAATCTTTGAGGCGGGCACGCCTCCGCAGCAAGACGCGGAGTATCTGCTGGCGGTGCGCCTGGGAATAGCCCCCGAACACGATGAGCTGTTCAACGCCTGGTACGACGAAGAGCACGTCCCGGCCCTGGTGGGAGTGGAGGGCGTCCATTGCGCCCGCCGTTTCAAAGCCGTTGAAGGGGCGCCGCCCTACCTGGCACTATACGATATGGATTCACCGGAGATCATGGAGACCGATGCCTGGGAAGAAGCCAGAAACTACGGCCGCACGGAAGAGGTGAGGCCCCTCTTCCAGGACGCCCACATAGACACCTATAAGCTCATCTTCTCCATGAAGAGGTAGCCGGTTC
>JAUXIQ010000221.1 GCA_030620925.1 Nitrospinota bacterium | reverse complement strand
GAATCAAGGTTTCTTCGTGGGAAAGACTCACGTTTACCTCTTGAACACCTTCGATTCTACGCAGCGCTTTTTTAATGCTTTCCACGCAAAAAGAGCAGGCTAAGCCGCCGATTTTGAGGTGAAGTGTTTTTGCTTGAAAATTGTTGTTCATGACCTTTTTGTCCCTTACGCGCCACGCGCTCATGTTCTGTAAAAGTTTATTTTTCATTTTTGGGGAAAACGATCAGGTCCACGCGCGCCTTCCTCTCTTTCACTATGTTAGAGGGATCGAAGCTTATCTTCAGCTCCTCCCGCGCCCCGCCGCTGCTTATCACAATCCTCATGCCCCGGTTCTGGTTATGCACATCAAGCAGGTGGGAGTAACGGCCCTTCTTATCCGTTAAAACTGTGGCCAGTATCTCACCCGTTTTCGCGGACGTGACGGTCACCATCTTGCCGGGCAGAGGTTTCCCCGGAAAGGAGGTCCCCTCCCGTACCTTCCCGAAAACAGTGAAGCGGTGGTCCACCTTGTGAGTGGCCATTGAAGGTGACACATACAGAAGTAACAAGAACAGTATGTAAATGGCCGCGTGGAGTACGGCCTTTCTTCGGGTGATATTTCTACTTCTACTTTTATGTTTCATCGGGTTGCCTCTCGCTATTGACCGTCCTTCCCCATGAGGCGCCGTAAGAATTTTTTGAACAGTTTTCCCCTTTCTTCTGCAATAGCGGCCTCTTCCTTCTCCAGCAAATCGCCGGATTTAGCCACCAGTTTATATCCTGTTTTACTTTTAGCCGTTTCTACTATATTTTCCACGGAAATTTTATCCGTCGCGTACTTCAGATAGAGCTTCCCATTCGGCGGGTCCAGGGCGCTCACTTCAACTCCGGGTAAATCATGTAGAACGTCCGCCACGGCGTTGAGTGCTTCTGTTCTATTGTCCCCATCCCCTTCCATCGTCAGGCTCATAAATCGATATGAACCCCCAAGCCTGCTTGCACGATAGGGCGAATTGCCATTCACGGCCTCGATCAATTCCCGGGGAGTAATCTTATCCGGATCATACTCCACCACCGCCTGTTTTTTCCAGAAAGTGGCCTCCGCCGTTATTACCCCTTCCTGTTTTCTCAGGACTGATTCCACAGCCCTCTCGCAGAATGGTCAACTCATGCCATCCACTCTCATGGTGAATGTTTCCGTGGCTGCGGTAACGCTACTCGCTATAAGGGCCAATATTGCTATTGCCAGCACCAGCGTTGTGCCTTTGTTGAGCAGGGGACTATGCAACACCCTCATTTCATGGTTTCTCATATCCTCCCCTCTGAAATTAGTTCTATCAAAACAGGGTCAAAAATCGCGCCGGGATGCTGAACACGAAACTCATTATGTCCGGCGAAAAATTTAAAAGCCCGGCGAAGACCAATATGACGCCACCGGTAGAGACCGCAGCAGCAGAGCCTTTTTTAAGTTTTAGCAGGACGTTACTCGCACCCTCGAATGACCCTATTATTATGAGTGGGAAAGACGTCCCCAACCCGAAGATGAGCAGCGCAATGAGACCATGTTGAAGGTTTCCTGTAAGCACCGTCTTGGACAGAAGCGCCATCAGGAAAGGCATGTCACAGGCGGGCACGGTGAAGCCGAAGGCTATGCCCAGGCCCACGACACCCCGCAACCCGGCACGGGGCTTAGGGTTGCTAACGGACAGGAACGACGGCATGGGCAGCGGCCTTATTTGCCCCAGGATTATCCACGCTCCCAGCCCCATCAATATCAGGCCCAGAGTACTTTTATAGGCAGATTCAAAGCTCATGAACTGCCTGCCCAGCAAGGCCAGCGAGAATCCCATGACACTCAGGAACAGGGCCCGCACCAGGGTGAATGAAGAGGTGATCAGAAGTCTCTGGCGCCGCTTCCGGCCCGCAATATACCCAAGCAGAATCAAGTTCACCCCTAGGGAGCAGGGGGTAATAAAGCCGATGAGCCCGAAGCCGAGGGGCAGTACCACCAGCCCCCATATGTCCATCACGCATTCCCTCTGTGGCTTTTCAGTGTATCTCCTCCGGGCCCACGCGTATCACGGTCATGTAGAGCGGCTCTTCACCGATATTTCTCAGGGTATGCTTCCAGCCTGCGGGCACTGTGAACCAGCTCCCCCTGGTGACCACCTTCGGTTCCATCATACCCTCCGCGTCTATGATGAGGCCCAGGCCTCCCTCTATGTAACAGATCTCGGTGGTGGTCATTATCCCCACGTCCCCGCCAGGGAGTATCTTTGCCTTCCTCACGGAGAAGAATACGCCGTCACCGAAATCCACTTTACTGATGAGTTTGCCGTAGAAGTCTTTACCCATAGGCATTCGCGCAAACTCCATGGCCTGGTCAGGATGCACCCTCTGCTTTTCGAAGGTGGTGATGACATCCGCTGGCGTCTCCGGCGCCTGCATCCCCATCTTCATCTGCTGGCCCAGAGTCGTGCCCGCAAAAACGAGCAATGCGACGAAAAAAATAACTGCAAATTTGACTCTCATTTCCCCCTCCCCATTCCAAATGCGGAAACTATTTGGCGAACTTATAGATCACTTCCATAAGTTCCTCGTATATCTTTCCTCCTTGGCCTGCCTTAATGGCTCGTGTGGCGCAGCCCTCCAGGTAGTTGCGCATTATGATCTTGCTCACACCGCGCAGGGCCTCGTGCACCGAAGAGACCTGAGTGAGGACGTCAACGCAATAGCGGTCCTCCCGTATCATCTTTTTAATGCCTCGTACCTGCCCCTCGATACGCTCAAGTCTCCGAAGCGCTTCCTCCTTGTTTTCCACTTTAATGATCTGCTCTTCTTCCATGACATTCTCCATATACGGATACCCCCTATCCCTATATTATTCACCTTTCTCCTTGATGTCAACAAAGAAATTAAGGACTAATGTGCCCTAATATTAGAGGTTCAGCGGCTAAATTTAGGTGTGTTTGATGTAGCCGGTCTTAGGCATATTGCAAATCCCTACCTATCAGACAGCTTTGCTCTGAACCAAGATCAAAGGAGTATCTTGCGAGAAGGCCTAAGCCATTCAGAAGTTTCTCATGGAGCAACTTTTAACCATGGGTCCTGCCAGAGGCATTCGGGTCGCGCATATAAGAGTTTAACTATGTAATACTATATGTTGTATGTCAGTGTATTGAGAAAAAGCTTTCCGTTTCTGCTATTAACGCATTTTGATAGCCCAAAAAGTTTCAGTAAGTGTAACAGTTTCTGTAGTCGTAACAGAATCCGCAGCTTAAGCATCTCTGTGCCTCTTCCTTTATGGACCTTCACCAAGAATTTTCGTTGGAGAAGTCGATAATCTGATATTTTTTATAAAATTGACAAATATACCCTCGTTCGTTTAAATTGTCCCGATCGCGCTATATTATTATGGTTTTCGGGAGGTATGCCAGGAGCAATGAAGATTCTAAACATCATGCTGAAACGCAACGACCCGTCGGCCCTCTGGTCCATTGCGGAAAACAGAAGCCGGGGAGCAGGAGAAGCGGAAGTGCGGGTAGACTGCGGCCCGGCCGCCCTGGTAACCATCCCCAACTTTTGCACTAAGAAAAACCACCCCATGGAAACCGTGAAGGAAGAAGGCACCCGGGGGTTGTACATCGAGGAGGAAGAAGACAGCTGATGGCCTCTTCCACCACCGCCTACATCATGTCCATCCCCTTTCTGGCTCTATTCGTCCTCGGTATGTACAGGCGTATATCTTTATGGTTGGAGGGGAGCCTGGAGGGGGAAAGGAGTCTGACCAAGCAGGAGAAAAGCGCCAGAATAGCGCGTATCACGGCCGGTGCCTTTCTCTCCCGGAAGGTCCTTCTGATCCTGGAGTCGATAGGGGCGGATTTCATCGCCGGGAGGCGATCCTTCAGGGAGGATAAGACTCGCTGGGCAATGCATTCGCTCATGTTGTGGGGCTTCCTGGGCCTCATGATATTCGATGGTATCGAAGTGTCCTACATCCGCGGGGGAATGGGGGAGGAAGCCGTGAAAGACCTCCCACACCTGGCCCTGATGTTCGACCTGTTAGGGTCAATGATAATAGCCGGCGTGGTAATAGCCGTCCTTCGCCGGACAGCCGTCAGAGTCCCCCAACTTCTGAACACCCCGGAAGACCTGACGGCAGTCGTCCTGCTGGCGGCGGTGGTTATCAGCGGGTTTGTGGCGGAAGGTTTCCGCTTCCTCATGGAGGGGACACCGCCCGAAGTCACCCGCTACGCTTTCGTGGGACACCTCATATCCGCGGCGGGCACACCTGGAGAGCACTGGGCCTCCGCCCATACGGCCCTGTGGTACGTTCACGCCCTGGCATCATTGGCTTTCATCGCATACATACCCTTCGGCAAGTTCATACATCTTTTCGCAAGCCCCCTGGTCATT
>JAUXIQ010000024.1 GCA_030620925.1 Nitrospinota bacterium | reverse complement strand
CTGCGCTGCGGTCGTATCGCAGGTCGAAGTATCGTCATCGAAACCGCATACCTCGATGTTGTAATTATCGTTGTCGCCGTAAGCGTGTGTTGTGTTGAAGACCAGTGTTGCGTCGGGTCTTACGTTTTCCAAGGTTCCTGTGATGGGTTGTACCGGTGTTCCATTATCCCAGTCGATGGTCGCCGTCAGGAGTTCGAGCCAGCCGGGGTCGGTAACCGTGCCGCTCACTGTTAAAATTGATCCCTCGTCTTTAGGGGCATCAGAGCCAATGCTTACACCGGGCGCCACATTTAAGACTATTACGTTGGTTTCGTCGATATCGGTGAATGTGTCTGAATCTGTCACACGGAGGGCGATGGGAAAAACACCGTCCTGACCGACCATATCAAAAGTCGGAGTGGAGGTGCCGGCATCATCGAAAGCACCGTCGTCGTCTAAATCCCATGCGTAATCCAATGGTCCGCCGTCCGGGTCATTGGAGCCGGTTCCATCCAACGCGATGTCCACCCCTTCGAAGGTAATGTAAGGGCCATCAGCATCAGCGACAGGGGGTGGTGTAAAAGAAAGCCTCCAAACACCGCGTCCTTGTGTGCCGATGTAGACGTCTGTCTGGCCTGCCGTGTCATGATCGAAGTAAGCGAACCACGGTCTCGGTACATGTGGAATACCGGAAATATCGGATTCAAACGGATCGGACACCAGAGTCCATGTCTCGCCGCTGTTCCCGCTGATAAACACGCCTGAATCTCGCCCACCCGCCACAAGGATTTCGGGTGCTTCCGGGTCCACGGCCAGCAAGGTCGGCTGAGGATAGCCTCGAAACCGGGTAAAGTTTGATGGCCCCCGTTCAGTCCGGTACTTAAAGAAGCCTCCGGCGGTCATCATGTCATCCAGTTCAGCATCGTTTTCCCAGGTCAGACCACCATCATTTGAAAATACCATCTGCGGACCACCACCCAGGAGGGTTCTGATATTGGAAGCATAAAGCTCATTGGGGTCGTTGGAGTCCGCAGCGAATATACCGACGCCCTGACTGGCGCCAGGCAGATTCGTGTCGATACGCACCCAGCTTCCGCCGGGGTCAGTACCGGTATATTTCCACAACCGGTCTCCGTTGTTACCCATTGTTCTTTCATTACAGATTCCGGCCTGGACGTAAAAAGTAGGCGTGCCTAGGCCGTCGACGGAGGCCTGTACGCCGCATGCATTGGCAGGGCCGGTATCGAGTTGTGTCCAGGTAATGGGTGAGTCGGTGATATCATCGGTAATGAATACTCCGCTCCTGGTTACGAGAACATACTTATCGTCCCCGAACTGGTCTATGATACTGTCTGGCCTGAACCCCGGTAGATTGCCGGGCGGATAGTTATTTATCTCACCCCCACCGGTCATACCACTGTTTCGCATGAAAAGACGGTTTGCCCGTGCGCCCCCAAAACAACAGACAGTATATAGAACTCTGTTAGAATCGGCTACTATATCAAACACATCGCAACAATCCTTATTGCTCCAACTAGGGTTTGCCGCACCTGCATCGGTCGTAGCCCAGGAGCCGATGTCCTGGGTGCCGAAATAAAGGTCCTCATCATTCTCACCCGGTTGGTCGGCACCGTCCATAGCAAACAGCCACTGCGCACGCGGTGTAACATTCGGCTGCTCCCAGTTCGGATTATGACAGCCTGCACCGGTATCAGTGTTATAGTAGACACCGCCGTCAGAGGAGAAAATCATCGGGCAGGCATCGTCGGCAGCCTGGGTGTCGAAAACAAGGTCTCCAGCGTCGTCATGAGCACCGACTGAGCGGGTAAAAGGGCCGAACCAGGTTTCGTCCGCCTCGTCCGTATTACCGTCACCGTCATTATCTACCCCGTCAGTTCCGTTCGGAACAGAGGGGCAGCGGATCGCTCCGCCCGGGGCTGGAGTGGAGGGAGTGGTACAACTCCTTCGGTGCAGAGAGACATCACCAAACCAGAGATCAAAGTTGGTTCCAGATCGGTTATTGGTTATTATGACCGGGATGCGCCCCTGCGGTCTGGGGTTGGGCAATGCCGTCCAGCTCGCGCCGGCATCATCAGACTCGAAAATACTTGTACCAACCGTGGCAAAAAGGACATAATCTTCATCCGGTGAGATAGCGAGGGTGCAATTGCCTCCCGGCAGCGCACTTCCGACCGTCCACAAGGAGCCACCGTCGGTCGAGCGGAAATGGCCGTCATTGCCGCAGACGTCTATTATTCCATTGTGCACAACCACATCCCATATATCGGAAGCGGTGTCTGCCGGTGTGGGATCGACAAAATCCCATGTACTGCCGCTGTCATTGCTGATGGCCAGGCCGCAGTTTGTGCCGATGTAGACGTTCTGGGAGTTATCCTGGTCGATGCTGATACCGAATGCCGAAGGTTCCGTGCGGCGGTTGTTATTGCAGACGAAGCCAGGGGGAGTGTTATCGTCTGATGTGCCTTCAAGGTCTGGGTCAGGGTATGACGTCAACATGCGCAGCCATGTGTTTCCTCCGTCATAGCTTACCTGAATGCCTGATTTAGGATCAAGCCGACCGTCATAGAAAGAGGTCGCATATACGATAGACGGGTTGTTCGGGTCCACCTCCACATCCCAGGTAGCGACTGGAAGATGACCGTTTAGGCGAACCCAGGTCAATCCACCGTCTACAGTTTTAAAAAGCCCGCCCCATTCGCTGGCAGCATAGAATATATCATTGTTACCAGCGACACTTGCAAGACCGTTAACGCGGCCGGCGGAGGCGCCATCGGGGTCGGGGCCTTGAAGGTTGGCGGGATCAGGGTTGCCCCCCGCATCCAGGTCTGAATTGGTGGGGTTGATTTCTTCAAGTGTTACCAAAGCCGACACAGGTGTCGATACAATTAATATAGCCACACTTATTATCCCGGCAATGAAAAGAATTGTCAGGGGCTTTCGATACGAAGGAAGTGCAAACGCAATAGACGGTCTCAAGGCTGCTCTAATTTCCTTCATTACTGACCTCCAATTGTTCGATTCCGAGCAACTTCTATTCAATTCTAAAAGATGAGTATATGACATCACCTCATGGCGCATACTGACAGATGCTCATTGAGCCTTGTGCGGTTGTGGTGATACATAGTCTGCTATGCAGACAGTCGCTTTGAAACTCGCTGTTTCGCTCGGTACCCAGCCATCCTCCTGAAGGGTGAGGACCCTCCAGTAGTTAATGATACCCGGGGCTAATCCTTCCAAAACGTGTGAAGACTGTTCCGGCGACAAAGCGTCACTCGATTCGAATTTGCCTGTCACCAAGCCGTTTTTATATATTGTCAGAAGAACGCGCTGCTCCAACCCCGGAGACGTGGCGACTTTCCAGCCCAGCTTTACGATCACTTTACGGGGTTCTGCCTCATCGCAGCCTGTTTCAACCCGAAGATCGGTGGTCGCATCACCGGCGCGAGGAGATAAGATCTGATAACCAAAAAGCATCTCAGAAGCGGATTCCTCTTCCGACGTAATCTGTTGAGCATCCTTTGCTTTGCCCGCAAAAAGAGAACCACCAATCACGATAGAAGCCGATGCGATTAAAATTACTATCGTTGATTTCACGTTTTCATCCTTACTTTTATTAATGAAGATTATTTACACGTCCACTCAGCCCCTACCAAATGTTCGAAAAGCATAATAAAACCTTTTTTTTTGTGGTGTCAACAATTTTGTGTACATTCTCTTTGGGTTATCTGCTTGAAGAAGGGTAGATTGGCGCCCACCTTTCCGACCGGGTTTGACCTCCAATGTAGTTCTTCCTTCAGGGAGAATGCCAACAGCTTGTTACAGATGAACTCACCTGCAACGATTTCCATGGTGACCTGCCCCCCATAAACCGGTCCAGTAAGTTAAGTTAGGGTATAGGCTTACTTTGGGGTAAGAGGAGGTTTTCGATGGGCGGGAAGGTTTTAAACCTGAGCTGATCATAGGGTAGCTTCTTGGTTCAAGGGGGGGAGGCGCAAGATCTAGTGGTCGGTCAGTTCTTGCAAAAAGTTTCGATATCTTGCCACTATTAACAGTTAGCAAAATTTCAATAAAATCTGGATATCGAAACCCTCACGAATAAGATCAAGTCAGATATGAACGAGGGCACTAAGGGAAACCCGGTCGGAAAGGTGAGCGCCAATCTACCCTTCTTTAAGCAATTAGATTAAACGCAATTTACACTAAATTGTTGACACTTCCAGGAAATAGAGCCGTAATAGGTTTATCAGCTTTTGGTATTTAAGGAAACTGAATAACCTAGGAACCAATGAATCTGCTTTTGTTAGAAGAATGAACTCTCCCCACAGCAAGCTGGGGAGTAATTTCGGCAACAGGCACTCAACCACATGTATTCTGGTCCATTATTTCGTGACAAAATGTGACATGTATTAATGTTTTTGCTTCTTTTCATTCTATTGTTTCTACAACTCGAAGTTAAGAAAATCAATAAGTTGAATGATTTCAGGGAGTTATGGGAACCCCCTGTACCCGTATGGGGTTCAGGGGGTCGGAGGTTCAAATCCTCTCGCCCCGACCATTTACCTTTCCCATCCCTCCCGGAATGAGTGATATCAACCATATCCTTCCTTGCTGCCATCTGAAAATCAACGGAAAAATGAAAAAAGAGTGAAGTTTAATGAGGTATAGTGTTAAATTGTATTCTGGAAGAACCGAAGTATATAAATGGGGAAGATTACGCTGGATCGGGTTTATGATAATATTAATCACCAACGACGATGGAATTAACGCCGACGGGCTTAAGCACCTCCACAAGGCGCTTGGGAAAATGGGCAAGCTGTATGTGGTTGCTCCCGACAGAGACAGAAGCGCGGCTGGCCATTCACTCACCCTCCACAGGCCGCTGCGGGTAGAAAAGACCGCTGATAACTGGTATCAAGTAAGCGGTACCCCCACCGACTGCGTAAACCTTGCCGTTAACGCCATATTAAAAATGAAAAAACCCGATCTGCTAATTTCCGGGATTAATCAGGGGGGGAATCTGGGAGACGACATCACCTATTCGGGGACGGTAAGCGCAGCCATCGAAGGAACATTGTTGGACATTCCATCAGTAGCTATTTCGGTTGACGGGAAAGACAAGATCGATTACAAAGTGGCCTCCGGCTTTGCGTCTAAATTAGTTGAACTGGTCATGGAAAAAGGGATGCCCCAAGATTCTCTCCTAAATGTGAATATCCCCAACTTGCAAGACCATGAGATCAAAGGGATAAAGATTACCCGACAAGGGAAACGCATCTGGGAGGACTCCATAATAGAAAAGACGGACCCGCGGGGACAGAAATACTACTGGATAGGAGGAAACGATCTCGGCTGGCATGAAGAAGAGCAGTCGGACATACAGGCGGTAAGGGATGGATACATATCCATCACCCCTTTACACCTCGATCTGACCAACTATAAGGCGATAGCCGAGCTCCAAGACTGGAGAATAACTCATTGAAGACTTACGATGCCATAATAGTCGGCGCCGGGCCCGCCGGTATATTCACCGTCCTGGAATTGACCAGAAAAGAGGGCGCTAAAGTCCTCCTGCTGGAGAAAGGGGAGGATATAGACCAGCGCAGTTCGCTGGGCAATCTCGACCACTCCGCCGAAGTGGGAAACAGCTCCGTAGCTGATTTAAGCGGATGGGGCGGAGCAGGGATGTATAGTGACGGGAAACTCACCCTCTCTCCCGATGTAGGCGGCTTTCTCCATAACTTTATAGACGTGAAAGAGCTGACCCCCCTCATGGAATATGTGGACGATTCCTACCTCCGGTTCGGGGCCCCGGAAAAAGTCTATGGCCTCGATGTCGAAGAGGTGCGGAAACTGCAGGAACGAGCCGAGAAGTGCGACTTAAAACTGCTTCCCACCAGGATCAGGCACATGGGGACGGACAGATGTCCGCAAGTGCTCCGGAATATAAAAGAATCCCTGCAGGATAAAGTGGATATACGTTTCAAAACGTCCGTTCGGGATATTGTGCTGGAGCGAAACAAAGCAGTGGGGGTGGTCGACGAAAAGGGAGAAGAATACCGGGGTAAATATGTTGTTCTCGCTCCGGGCAGACAGGGTGCGGAATGGTTGAGCGGAGTATCAGAGCAACTGGGCCTGAGCACGGTGAGCAACCCCGTTGATATCGGTGTCAGGGTGGAGCTGCGCGGTTCAGTGCTTAAAGAGCTCACCGATGTAACCTACGAGCCCAAGCTCCTTTTTACCTCCCGACACTTCGACGACCGCGTGCGCACCTTCTGCATGAACCCTTACGGCGAAGTGATAAAAGAAGTTTACAACGGTGTGTCCACGGTCAACGGGCACAGCCTGGAAAACGGCAACAGCGACAATACCAATTTCGCCATCCTGGTGAGCACCAGCTTCACCGAGCCGTTCAACGAGCCTATATCCTACGGTAAATATATCGCCAGGCTTGCCAACTTCCTCGGGGAAGGAGTTATAGTTCAACGATTGGGAGACCTCCTGAAGGGACGCCGGTCCACTAAAGAGCGCGTTGCCAGAGGCGCAGTGAAGCCCACCTTGCAGGAAGCCACTCCCGGAGACTTGAGTTTCGTGCTGCCTTACAGATACCTCACGGATATTCTTGAGATGCTGACGGCCATGGACAAGCTGGCCCCCGGTGTCTATTCCCGGCACACGCTTATTTACGGGGTGGAGGTTAAATTCTACTCCATGAAGCTGGCGCTCAGCTCTTCCATGGAGACCCAGGTGCAAAACCTCTTCGCTATTGGAGACGGCGCCGGGGTGAGCAGGGGTGTTGTGCAGTCTTCCGCCTCCGGAGTGCTGGCCGGGAAGGAGATATTGAGAAGGTTGGGCTGAGAGAGGCCATCCTGAAAGAAGGTTTTTCCTCTGGGATAAACCATGAAAGATTATCGCTTAGCAGCAGAGCGGATGGTGCAGGAACAGTTGGCAGGAAGAAGCATCCGCGATAAGCGAGTGCTTGACGCCTTCAGAGAAGTTCCGAGACACCGGTTCGTGGACGCCGCGTTGGTGGACAAGGCGTATGATGACAATCCGCTGCCCATAGGAGAGAACCAGACCATTTCCCAGCCCTATATGGTGGCACTGATGATTGAAGCCATGGAGCTGACAGGCGGAGAAAAGGTGCTGGAAATAGGAACCGGCTCCGGATACATGACTGCTTTATTGTGCCGCCTGGCCGACAGGGTGTACAGCATGGAGCGGAAAGAGTCGCTGGCCGATGATGCCCGGAAGAAGCTTGAAGAACTGGGAATCCGAAATGTATGCGTGAGGGTAGGGGACGGCACCCTGGGATGGGAAGAAGAGAGCCCCTTCGAAGCCATAGTGGTTTCAGCAGGCTCTCCTGATATTCCTCCCCCCCTTATGGAACAGCTCGCGGATGGCGGCAGGCTCTTAATTCCCGTGGGCGGGTCTGATTCACAGATTCTGAGAAAGGTGGTGCGCAGGGGAGACGACTTCGAAAGATTCAGCTTGAGCGGCTGCATATTCGTAAAATTGGTGGGAAACTACGGCTGGAAAGAATAATACGGATGGAGTATAATTTCTCACCGCCTCTGAAAGAAGAGATATTGGGGTCGGGGCGTGGCGCAGCCTGGTTAGCGCGCTTGCTTCGGGAGCAAGAAGTCGGAGGTTCAAATCCTCTCGCCCCGACCATTAATAATATGTGATGCGAAAAGAATGAAAGATAATGAATTGTAAGGTCAGCATAGTTATAGAAAAAGACGAGCACGGATATTATGCCTATTGCCCTGAACTGGAAGGATGCCAGACCCAAGGCGACTCTTTAGAAGATGTTATGTCAAATATAAAAGAAGCTATAGAACTTTATTTAGAAACACTATCCGAAGAGGAAATTAAGGAGTCCTTAAGTAAAGAGATTTTAACCACCACCATAGAGGTTGACCTTGCCTAAGTCGCCTCGCTTAACATCCCAGGAAGCAGAATCGATGTTGCTGAAAGCCGGTTTCAAATGGTTAGAAGCAAGGGCAGTCATAAAATATATATATAAGAGAACAAACGAATTGTTATCCCGTTCCATGGCGGAAGGATTTTACATCCTAAGATAGTTAAACAGGTAATTATAGGCATCGAAACAGTCGAATAAAAATGGGATAATTACCTAAAAAAAAAGGACGCAAAGCTGGCAGCAATTGCGACCGTTATTTAAAATGGCGGCGAGGTTTTTTTAAAGACCTCGCTTTTTATTGTTTTGTGTTGGTGGAAAAAAATATATTATTTCATCAATGGCAGCGAAAATTCATATTGCAGTTATCGGGGCGTCGAAGTGCGATTCCCGCACGGCGGAGATCGCCTACCAGGTGGGGCAGTTGGTAGCCGGAAAGGGTGCAGCCCTTTTTACCGGCGGCCTGGGCGGCGTCATGGAAGCGGCCAGCAGGGGCGCAAGGGAGGCCGGGGGATTAACCGTGGGTATCCTGCCCGGCTCCTCGGTGAAAGAGGCGAACCCCTACGTGGATATCCCGATAGCGACGGACATGGGCCATGCCAGGAACGCGGTGCTGGTGAGGAGCTGCCATGCGGTGGTGGCGGTCTCGGGCGAATATGGGACTCTCTCCGAGATAGCCCTGGCCCTCAAGATGGGGGTGCCTGTTGTCACCATTGGCGGATGGGAATCGATAGAGGGTGTGCAGACCGCCGGCAGCCCTGAGGAAGCGGTAGAAAAGGCATTCGAGTTTTTAAGGTATTGAAACAGGGGGCTAGGAATGATCGAGGAGCTGAAATCTAAAATAAGGGATATACCCGATTTCCCTAAAGAAGGCATCATATTCAAGGACATCACCCCTCTGCTGGGGGACGCCTCTTCCTTCAAACTCGCCGTTGACCTGATGGCCGATCGTTATAAGGGGGCGGGAATAGACAAGGTGGTGGGAATAGAGGCGCGCGGTTTCCTTCTGGTCTCGGTGCTCGCTTACAGACTGGGGGCGGGGGTGGTGCCCATCCGGAAACCGGGCAAACTCCCCTATGATACGCTCCGGGAGACTTATGAGCTGGAATACGGCACCGACTCGATGGAGATACACGTAGACGCCTTGGAGCCGGGGCAGAAGGTGTTGTTGGTGGACGACTTACTGGCCACCGGGGGTACCATGGGAGCAGCGGCGAAACTGGTGAGCAAGCTGGGCGTGGGGATTCATGAACTCGCTTTCATGGTGGAGCTGTCTTTTCTCAACGGCCGCGAGAAGCTAAAAGATTATAACGTATTTACGCTTATAACTTTCTGATCGGGATTATTTTTGTCTAACGCTGGGAGGGGTCAATGAAATATATGGTAACCGTTTCCTGGGAGTGCGACCAGACTAAGGCGGTGGTGGAAACAGGGATGCGACAGATAGCACGCCGGCCGGTGGGAAAGGATGTAGGAGGGGCAACCACCATCGTGCGTTTCAGCGTGGTAGGGGAGAACATAGTCTTTTCACTCATCGAGGCGGAAGACCATCAGGACCTCCTCAGGGAGATCGCCCCCATCATGCAATATGCCGAGGTAAAAGTCTACCCGGTCCTCGACGCGGACGAGGGATTGAACATATTGTACAATACGCTCGTCTGAAGCCGATGGCTTACAGGTGCTCGGCTCTCCCGGTATTATTCCCTCAGGGCGTTTATTATCTCCTTGCAGAAATCGGGCAGGTCGTCAGGCGTCCTCGAGGTTATCAAGTTCCCATCTCGCACCACCGCTGCATCGAGGTATTCGGCACCGGCATTAATCAGGTCGTCCTTGATGGCGAAGAAGCAGGTGGCTTTCTTACCTTGTAGGATGCCTGCCGAGCATAGCATCCAGCCTGCGTGGCATATGGCGGCCACGATTTTACCCTGATTGAATATATCCCGCACCAGTTGTACCATAGAGGGATAGCGGCGCATAATGTCCGGGGCGTAGCCGCCCGGGATCACCACGGCGTCGTAATCCGCTGCCGTTACTCTGTCCGCGGAGGCGGCGGCGTTGACGGGATAACCCAGCTTGCTGTGGTAGGTTTCTGCGCTGCCGGAGCCTACCGTAACCACTTCAGCACCCTCTTCACGCAGCCGGTAAAGAGGGTACCAGACCTCCATCTCCTGATACGTGTTCTCAACCAGTAAAGCTATTCGTTTTCCTTCAAGACTCATGGCGTTACTCCTCTCTGAAAATTTTTATATTAAATATATCCCGTCGTTCTTAATTCTCTATGGATCAAAGGGATTAATGCAAAAAAATATCCCCACGAACGCAAAGGCCAACCATCGGCTTTTTCAGAAATGGTTTTCACCGCCCGGAACGATTCCGCGATAATCAGCGGATATTCTGTCGTTTGTTCGTAATGTAATCCACGAGGAGGTAGTTACCCAGGTTTTCGGGGGTGGTATAGAAGGCGCGTCCCTTGTTGAGCCGGGTCATCTGGGCGACGAAGTCAGCCATATAGTCTTCCCCGCCGAGCATGAAGGTATTGATCGTGATGCCTCTCTTGGTGCAGCGCTTAACCTCGCGCAGGGTGGCCAGTATGGTGCGTCTGCTGGGCGGGTACTGGAAGTAGAAGCGCCCGTTTTCCACGTGGGCGGTCGGCTCGCCGTCGGTAATGAGGATGACCTGTTTGTTTGTACCCCTGTCCCGCTCCAGGAGCTTAGAGGAGATTCTTAATCCTTCCTGTATGTTGGTCCCCAGCGTTCCTTCCATCCAGGTAGTATAAGGAAGTTCATCGAACTGCAGCTCTTTGGCGTAAGCGTAGAAGCCCACTATGCGAAGTTTATCCCTGGGGAATTTTGAGCGGATGAGCTCCTTGAGGGCCATGGCGACCTTTTTGGCGGCGTAAAACCTGTTGAACCAGGCCATGGACCAGCTCATATCGAGCATGAGGACGGTGGAGCTCTGGGTCATGAATTCGGTGTGATATACTTCGAAGTCGTCCGGGTTTAAAGTCAACGGATCGCCCGGTACGGTTCGATTGAGGGCGTTCATGAGGGTGCGGCTTAAGTCCACCGAGAAGGGGTCTCCGTATTGGTAGCGGCGGGTATCCTCCGAACGGACGCCGCCCATGCCCCTTTTGCTCATATCGTGTTTTCCGAAATGGTCTTTGTTCAAGGTGGAGAAGATGTCTTTGAGCGCCTTCTCACCTATCTTACGCATTCCCCGGGGAGTCAGCTCGAGCTTATCGCCTTTTCGTCGGGCGAAACCCGCTTCCTCCAGCATCGTTTTGAGCGACTTAAGGCGCTGGAAAGCATCGCGCGCTTCCTCTCCCAGCAACTCTTCAAGAAGCTCTTCATCGACCTCCTCCAGATCGCCGCCCCAGCGCGTCTGTTTTAGGCTCTGTTCCAGTTGGTCCAGGGTGTTTATCTTCTCCATTAGTTTTCGGGCTTCTTCCAGCGTGAGGGATTCAGGGCCGTCGAAAACGTTGCGCTCGAGAAATTTTTTCAACTCCGCCAGGTCGTGCAACTGCTGGCCGAACTGCTCCATCTGTTGATTCTCTCCTTCGTCAGTAAGGTCCGACTCTTCCAGCTTCTTCAGGGCCTCTTCGAGAGCGCGCTGCAACTCATCTAAACCTCTCTGGCCTTGCGAGGTGTCGCCTTGAAGTTTCTCCATGAGCTGTTCAAGGCCCATGCGGTCTCCGCTGCTGGTGAGCTGATCCAGCGCGCGGGACTGCTCTTTGGGCAAGGCCTCACCTGCAGCCTGTTTCTCGTTCATTGCCTGGCGCAGCTTCTCCATGAGGTCTTTTATTTTTTGAACCTGTCTCTCATCGAAATTTTCCAGCTCGCGCTTGATTTCATCTCTCGCCGGGTCTCCAGAGTATTTTTCCATCAACTCCCGCTTCATGTTCTGTATCTGCTGGATCAGGT